>JAFTSI010000045.1 GCA_017467345.1 Clostridia bacterium | reverse complement strand
TAGTTAAAATTATACTCCCTATGGCATTTTAAGTCAACGCTATTAGGGAGCTGACACAAAAATTTTTATAAATTTATTTTGTCGAAATATGTCATAAAGACTTGACAAGCCAAAAACACACAAATCTTGCCACTACGCCATATAACCTTTTCGCACACATACTCTAACACACTAATTATGACAACTACTGTCATATTAAAAAATTATTTAACCTTTTTTATAAAAACGAAAAATAAATTGCCTTTCTTGGTAGTGGTTTTTTCGTATCATAATCCCTCCCCTTTTAACTGTCAAACGTCGTCTAAAAGATTGACCTATTATATATTGATTACAAAACAATCTTTTTTCCTTTGGTTTGACAGCGGGAAGGTCTTATGATTTTCGTTAAGTGCGAAAGACAATTTATATAAATAAGTTAAAAAGGTTCAAATCAATATTAAAATTAGTGCAAAAAATGTCAAAAATATTTAGGTTTTTTGCAAAAACGCTGATTAAAAGTGCAAGTTGATTGCTAACACTCTTGTTTAATTTTATGAAACAATCTATTCAAGAAAATTAAATTTGAGAAAATTGGCGTATAGCAAAAATGACAATCTGACAATTTATAGTTGCATTTTCTGGGCGTAATACGTTCCTATTTTGGACGTAGTGCGCTCTTTTTCTCTTTATAGGAGAAATATGAAAACAGCTAAAAAAAGAGAATTAAGGATTGTCAACTTTGGAAAACCGAACTTTACGGAAATTCCAAAACCAGAAGCAGATGCTTTTTGTAAAAGTCTATTAGAAATAATTTTAGACTTACATAAAAATAATGAAGAAACAAAAAAGGAGACATAATATGAAAACTGCTGTAATTTATGCAAGATTTTCTTGCGAAAGACAAACTGAACAATCTATTGAAGGGCAAATTCACGTTTGCGAAGATTACGCCGCACGAAACGATATAATTATCGTTGATAAATATATTGACCGTGCTATGACGGGAACAAACGATAATCGTAAAGATTTTCAACGTATGCTTAAAGATTGCACAAAGCAAGCGTGGGATTACGTTCTTGTTTATAAACTTGACCGTTTCTCACGTAATAAATATGAAACTGCTATTCATAAAAAGACTTTAAGGGATAACGGAATAAAACTTCTATCTGCTTGCGAAGCAATACCCGACGCACCCGAAGGCATTATTTTAGAATCGTTGCTTGAAGGTATGGCAGAATACTACTCTGCTGAACTTTCGCAAAAGGTAAAACGTGGTATGCGTGAACTTCGTTCTAAAGGCTATTATATGGGTGGCTATCTTTTATACGGATATAAAAAAGATGGCAAAAAAGTAGTAATTGACGAAGAAAAAGCCGAAGTCGTTAGATATATTTTTGACGAATATTTACACGGAACTTATATGAAAACGATAATTGCTAATCTTACGGCACGTGGCATACTTAATCGTGGAAAACCTTTTGTTGTAAACACCCTAGACCATATGCTTGAAAATATGAAATACACAGGTTGCTTTGAATGTAATGGAGAACTTATAGACAATATATTCCCACAAATTATTGACCCTGAAACATTTAAATTAGTCCAAGAAAAAAAGGCGTCTAACCGATATGGTAAACATAAGGAAGACGTTACATACTTACTAAAAAACAAACTGTTCTGCGGACATTGTAAAAAGACTATGAACGCTGAAACAGGAACTGCTAGAAATGGTGAAGTGCTTCGTTATTACAAATGCTACCGAAAAAAGAAAACAAATAAATGTAGTAAAGGCAATATAAAAAAGGAAGTAATTGAAAAAATTATTATAGACAGCATAATTGAAGCCTTTAACAAAAGCGACATTAAGCAAATTGCTGAAAATATATTAGCTCTAAATAAAGAGAAAATCAAAACCAATAATCGCATAAACTTGTTAACGAGCGAAAAAGTTGAAACCGAAAAGGCTATAAACAACTTATTAGCCGCTGTTGAAAAAGGCTTGTTTTCAAACGCCACTAATTTAAGATTAAAACAACTTGAAGAACAACTAGCCGTTATTAAAGAGCAACTAATATTAGAACAAGCAAAAAATAAATCAGCCCTATCAAAAGAAGACATTTTAGGTTATATAAGAGTGGCATTACAAAAAGACGCCAAGAAAATGATAAATCTTTTAGTAGATAAAATTTATTTATACGACCATAAGGTTGAAATCTATTATAAATATCAAAGAATAAAAAGTCCTGATGACAAACATCAGGGCTTTCTCTTTTATAAAAATACTGCTTCCTATCAAAAAACAAGGGTTGTTAAGAACGATTTTATCAAAAAAACCAATTTTGAAGATAGGCAAATTGACGTTTTTCACAATTTCTAAAACAGCGAAATCGTCAGTATTTATCTAATAAAAAACGACCAATCAAACCTATGAGGTTCAATTGATCGTCTAGTGGTTGCGGGGAGGGGATTTGAACCTCCTGACCTTCGGGTTATGAGCCCGACGAGCTACCAAGCTGCTCCACCCCGCGATATGGTTGTTCGCATTTCAAAATGCTCACTTATAATATAACATAAAAAATGGTTTGTCAACCAAAAATTGCTCTTTTTTTGAAAATATAATGCTATCGCTTGTAAGTTTTCATTATCTTTGTTAAAATATCGGTATGGAAATTAACTTAAACAAACTTTTGCATACTGGCGAAACGGTAGCCGTTGCCTGTTCAGGCGGTAGCGATTCAATGGCACTACTTCATTATATGCAATCGGTAAAAGAAAAATACCAAATAAAAATTGTTTGCGTAAACATTGAACACGGAATACGCGGGGAAACTTCTATTAAAGATAGCGCGTTTGTTAAAGACTATTGCAACGCACACTCTATTCCCCTAAAAAGCGTTTCGGTGGATAGTTTATCGCTTGCCAAATCTAAAGGCGTGCCAGTAGAAGTTGCTGCGCGCGAACTTAGGTATTCGGTGTTTTTTGACTGCATTGAAAGTGGTTTTTGCAACAAGGTTGCAACGGCTCACCACCAAAGCGATAACGCAGAATCGGTGCTTATAAACCTACTTCGTGGTAGTGGGCTTAAAGGCGTTTCGGGCATTGAAGAAAGTTTTAACGATAAAATTATTCGCCCATTTTTAAGGGTTTCAAAAACGGAAATTAACGATTATATCTCTAAAAACGGCGTGCCACACATTACTGATGAAAGCAATTTTTCTACTGACTACACCAGAAACTTTTTAAGGCTCAAAGTTATTCCACTATTAAAAGAAGTGTTCCCTGAAACAGAAAAGAACATTGAACGGTTTTCGCTAATAGCAAAGGAAGAAAACGAATATATAGAAAATGCCGTTTGCGATTTTTTAACTGAAGATAACGGCACTTATAAAATAAGCATTAATACCCCAAGCGCAGTTTTTAAGCGCGCGGTTATTAGGGCGCTTAAAGGCTTAGGCGTGGAAAAGGACTGGGAAAAAACCCATATAGACCAAGTTTATTCGCTATGCTTATCTAACAACGCAACCAAAATAGATTTACCAAAAGGCGTTGTGGCTATTAAAGAATACGATAACATAGTTTTATACACCGAAAAAACTTTTAACTTTGCCCCTATTCCTTTTTACCCAGGCGAATTTAATGTTTTAGATAAAACTATTTCAATTAAAAAAATTGATAAACCTATTGACCTAAAAAACGGACTTTTTATAGCAACCGAAAAATTGCCAAACGGCACGGTTATAAGGCTAAAAAAAGATGGCGATAAGTTTACCAAGTTTGGCGGTGGCACTAAAAGTTTAAGCGATTATTTTACTGACCTTAAAATCCCACTAAAAGATAGGCAAACTATTCCCCTAATCGCAAAAGATGATACCGTTTACGGAATATTCGGCATAGCCGTTTCTAATTTAGTCAAAGCCGAAGAAACTACAAAAACTGTTTATCAATTAGAAATTAAATAACTATTTAAAATATTTCACGCCAAGGCGAAACCACCTTGGCGTGATTTTTATTTAACTTTTTGGTTTTGTTCCGTATAGCCCCAAACAACTGGGCAGTTAGAATGGTTCCAATAATAACTCCAACCACTTGGCTTACTTTCTGCCTCACAACAAATAGTTAAATTATTACAACCAGAGAATGCAAAAGAACCTATACTTGTTACACCACTGCCTATTGTTACACTTGTTAAATTACTACAACCTGCAAACGCCTGATAACCTATACTTGTTATACTGTTTGGTATTGTTACACTTGTTAAATTATCACAATGCCAGAACGCACATTCACCTATACTTGTTACGCCACTGCCTATTGTTACACTTGTTAAATTATCGCAATCATATAAAGCATAATCATCTATACTTGTTACACTGTTTGGTATTGTTATGCTTGTTAAATTATCGCAATCTGCAAACGCATCATAGCCTATAAGTTTACAATTATTATTTATGGTTGCAGTTGTTATTGACCTATCAGTTACACCTATTAAACATAAATATGGGTTGCTACTATTTCCCAAGTATTTTAAGTTGCCCTCTATAGTATAATTCAAATTATCGCAATCCTTGAACGCATTATTGCCTATACTTGTTAACTGGCTATTTTCTTCAAAAGTTACACTTGTTAAATTACTACAATCTGCAAACGCCTGATAACCTATACTTGTTACACCACTGCCTATTGTTACACTTGTTAAACTATCGTAATCATAAAACGCATAATTATTTATAGATTGAGTATTTATTGTTATTTCCGTTTGCTTAACTCCATTTATATATAAATTTGCACCATTATTTAAAGGATTTGCAGTAAAATTACTAAACTCTATTTGCGCCCACTGGTCTGTTGTTCCTGTATAATTTACACTTGTTAAATTAGTGCAACCCCTAAATGCATCATAGCCTATACTTGTTACGCTATTCCCTATTGTTACACTTATTAAATTATCGCAATCACAGAACGCATAAAAACCTATACTTGTTACATTGCTTGGGATTTCAAAGGTGGTTGCAGTTTTGCCAAGTGCATATTGTATTAATTCCGCTCCATCTTTACTGTATAAGTTTCCATCTATTGTTTTATAATTTGGGTTGTTTTCATCTACCGTTATACTTGTTAAACTAGTGCAAGCATAAAATGTGCTACCGTCTATATATGTTACGCCATTCCCTATTATTACACTTGTTAAACTAACGCAACCCTTAAACACATAAGCACCTAATGTTGTTACACTATTCGGTATTTCTATGCTTGTTAAATTAAGGCAATCATTAAAAGCATCGTCATATATACTTGTTAACTGGCTATTTTCTTCAAAAATTACACTTGTTAAACTACTGCAACCACTGAACGCCTCATAACCTATACTTGTTACACTATTTGGTATTGCTATGCTTGTTAAACTTTCACAACCACAGAACGCAATATCACCTATACTTGTTAACTGGTTATTTTCTTCAAAAGTTACACTTGTTAAACTATTGCAATCAGCGAACGCACCCTCACCTATACTTGTTACGCTATTTGGTATTTCTATACTTGTTAAACTTTCACAATCACAGAACGCATAACGACTTATACTTGTTACACTATAACTAGTCCATTTATAAGTTACACTTGAAGGTATATTTGCCGTTACTATATTTATTGGTTGTTCTACAACGGTTGCTACACCATTTTTTATTCCATAGCGAATTCCATCTATCACGGTATAAATATATCCATCGTTTGCCACAACATTACTATTGCAATCCAAAACCACTGGACAATTAATCCAACCAGTTGGCTCGCTTTCCGCCTCGCAATATATTGTTAAACAACGGCAATTATTGAACGCATAATCGCCTATAATTGTTACACTATTTGGTATTACTATGCTCGTTAACGAAGTGCAATTACTGAACGCATAATCGCCTATAATTGTTACACTATTTGGTATTACTATGCTCGTTAACGAAGTGCAATTACAAAACGCACAATTTGATATTTTTGTTGCCGTTGTTAAATTAACTTCAGTTACTAATTCGCCATTTATATATAATTTGCTTGCATAATATAAGGGGTTCGCATAAGTACCACAGGGGTTTTCAGAAAGTCCATCACTAATACAAACAAACTCTATTTGTGCCCACTGGTCTATTGTCCCAGTATAATTTACATTTGTTAAACTATCGCAACCATAGAACGCAAAAGAACCTATACTTGTTACACTGTTTGGTATAGTTATGCTTGACGAACCACCGCAACCAAAGAACGCAGTATCACCTATACTTGTAATAGCATTGCCGTTTATGGTTGATGGAATAACTAAATCGGTTAAAGTTTTACCGTATGTGGTTAAACCAGTTATTTCGTTACCTTCAACTGTATAAATCAAACTCCAATCAATTTCTTGTTGTTGGTTGTTGCCCCCTGTGCCACTTTCTCCGTTGCCGTCGCCAGTGCCACCACAAGCAATTAGCCCACAAACACATAAAATAAGTGTTAAAATTAGGGTCAGTAAAATAGGTAGTTTCTTTTTCATCTTTCTTGCTCCTTAAAAATGTTTAAAAATAAAAAGTGCCGTTTACCAAACGATAAACGACACTTGCAAAGTGACTTTATCGCTTAGTTGCGACACTAATTCAATAAACAACCTTTACGAAAAAGATTTTTAGGCGCGAAAAAAGCACACTTATGCCATAAGTATACATTTCCGTAAAAGTTATTAAATTAGGTCGCAAGTTCATTTTAGCACTTTTTGTAAAATATAGCAACAATTTTTATGTTTTGGTTTATTTATCAAAATTAACAAAACAAAAAAGTAGGCTTTTTGCCTACTTTTTTAACTAACAAATATATAATTTTTATTAAAACGCTTGGCAGATGCCACCAAGGGTTTTGAAATCGTTGAAGAAGTTTGGGTAGATTTTGTTTACTGCGTGTGCCGATAACACGGTTATAGGTTCATCAGCAACCGTGCCTGCAAGGGATATTGCCATTGCTATACGATAATCGCCAAAACTATCTACCATAGCGCCACCTTTAAGACCTGCTTTGCCCTCTATTTTAAGTTGTTCATTTTCAATAGAAAGGGTTGCGCCAAGTTTGTTTAGCACGGAAACAAAGGCGTTAAGAGTTTCGCCTTCTTTACCAGTAAGGTTTATGCCTTTAATAGTGGTGTTTGAAAAGGCAAAGCACGAAACTACTGCCAAAATATAAACTAAATCTTGATTATTAGTTAAGTCAAGAGTAGTGCCTTTTGCGTTAAAAGATAATAAGTAATCCCTTATTTTTTTATCGGTTTGCACACTTTCTGGATTTAAGCCTGTAATTCTAACCCTATTGCCAAACACATTTGCGCCCATTATAAAAGCCGACGCATAATAATCGCCTTCAACAACCATTTTAGATTTTGCTATGTATTTTTGACCACCTTTAATTAAAACGCCATCATCTACAAGTTCAACATCCACGCCAAAATCTTTCATAACGGCAAGGGTTTGTTTAAAGTATATTTTGTTTTTAATATCGTTATCGCAAACGATTTTGCTATTACCGTCAACTATTGCAAGCGACATCATAATAGCAGAAAGCAAATACGAACTTGAAATATCTTTTGCGTTATATTCGCCAGCGATAAGTTTGCCTATAAATGAAATGTTAGCGCCCCTTTTAACAGGCTCTACACCCTTAATGCAATAAAAATCGTCTGGCTTAATTTTTTTGCGTAGTTTTTCGCCAAGGCTTGCTTTAAAGTTAACACCTAATGCGCATAAAACTGGCGCAATAAACTTTAACGACACAGCATTATCGCCCACATCAATTTCAACGGCTTTTTTATCAAGTTCGCAAGGGGCTACGGTATAATCGCAATCGGTTTGCGAAACGGCATACGAAAGCGATTTAAGTATTGATATAAGATTTTTAATTTCTTCAAAAGGGGTTTTTAGGTAGATTTCGGTTTTATCTTTAGATAAAATTGACGCAAGAAAAACGCGCCACGCGTGCGCTTTATTTGAAACTGCCTCTACCACCCCATCAAGTTTAGAAGGGAATATTTTAATGTCCATAAATATTTAGCCTTTCCTTTCTTTTTTTCTTTTTTTAAAGCATAAAATAAAAGTTAGATTTTGTCAATATTTAAATAAAAAAAAGCATTGCCAAAAATTGACTATGCTTTTAATTTTTTAATGCGCCAAGTAGCGCAACCCTTATTTCTTCAATGGGCAAGCCCACAACATTATCGTATGAGCCGTGTATTTTTTTAACAAGCCCAAAATTATCTTGAATACCGTATGCACCTGCCTTGTCCATAGGGCTACCTGTTTTTATATATTCAAGTATTTTTTTATCGGTAAGTTCGTTGAAAAACACTTCCGTTTTAACAAAACCTGTTTCTACCCCACTTTCGCTTGCCACGGCATAGCCTGTTACTACTTCGTGAACGCAATTAGAAAGTTTTTTAAGCATATTAAAGGCATCACTTTCATTTTTAGGTTTACCTAAAAGTTCGCCGTTTATAAACACCACCGTGTCTGCGCCAAGCACCACGATATTTTTATCGTTTAATCTATTATAAACTTCGCTTGCTTTGCCCTTTGCATTAAAAACTGCCACATCTATTGGCGAAAGGTTTTTAGAACTCTCTTCAAATAAACTTTCTTCTACGGTAAAAACAAAGTTTTCACGCGAAAGTATTTCTTTTCGGCGTGGCGATTTTGATGCTAAAACCAACTTTTTCATCTTTTAATCCTGCCGTTTTCTACCGTAATTTTAGTGTAATCCACACCCTTAAACACCGTTCTATCAATGTTAGTGGTAGTGAAAATGGTTTGCATATTGCTTACCCTATTTATTAGTTTCTTTTGTCTCTTTTTATCAAGTTCGCTTAAAACATCATCTAAAATCAAAATGGGGTATTCGCCAAATCGCTCTTTAAAAGTTTCGGTTTCGGCAATTTTAAGCGACAATGCGATAGTGCGTTGTTGACCTTGTGAGCCGTAAACCTTGGCATCTAAACCGTTAAGCAAAAACTTAATATCATCTCTATGTGGGCCTATGGTGGTAAAACCAAGGCGCATATCCTTTTCAAGCGCAACCTTTAAGTCTTCATAAAGAGCAAAGGCAATTTCTTCTTCCGTGCCGTAATACCCACTTTCCGTTTTCATAGTAAGGCTTTCTTTCCCGCCCGATAAAAGCGCGTGTTCGGTTTCGGCAATGGGTGCAATCTTTTCTAAAAAATCGTTCCTTGCCTTAATGATTTTGCCTGCCTCTGTGGTTAACTGCCTATCCCAAATAGGCAAAGTTTCGCGAATAATATATTTTTCGGGGTCTTTAAGTAGGTTATTTCGTTGCGCCAAAATCTTGTTATACCTTGCAAGCGCGTAAAAATAACTTTTAGACATTTGCGAAAGCGAAACATTTAAAAATCTGCGCCTATCTTCGGGGCTTTCTTGAACAAGTTTAAGTTCGCCTGGGTTAAAGAAAACTGAGTGGATATTGCCTAAAAGTTCGCCTATTTTAAGAGTTTGAACACCGTTAATATACACCGTTTTTTTATCTTTAGTGTTAAAGCCTATTTTAACCGAAACATCACCGTAAATAGAAGTGGCGTTTCCTTTAATTTCTGCCCGTTCTTCGCCGTTTCTAATTAGAAGTTTATCTTTATTTGCGCGTGGCGAATAGCCCGTGCAAAGGAAAAACACCGCCTCTGCAATATTTGTTTTGCCTTGGGCGTTTGCACCTGTTAAAATATTAATTCCGCCGTTAAACTCTACCGTTTCTTCAAGGTAGTTGCGAAAGTTTTTAAGGTAAAGTGAATTAATTTTCATAACTTAAAAAAATTTAAAAATATTTTTTTCATAAATTACTTTATTTATTTTTAAATTCATTATATAATGTTTTCTACTCAAAAGCAACTCAAAAAGGAAAAGATAAGATGGAAAGTTATGAGATTTTATGGAAAATGGCGCTCCCCGAACTTGAAAAAACTGTAAGCGCGCTTTCTTACGATATGTATGTATCAAAGTTAACCCCTGTTGATGTTAAGGGCAATAAAATTATACTCATTACCGAACTTAAAATATTTGCCGATACTGCAAGTGGCACTATGCGTGATAAAATTGTAGACGCATTAAAATCGGTTAACAACGAAGTTACCGATTTTGAAGTTGTGGTGGCAAAAAATCGCGAAGAATATTTAGAAACTTCTGGCGATAAGTTTGATGATGCTATGAATAGTGGTTCTCCCGTCAACCCCAAGTTTACCTTTGATTCGTTTGTTGTAGGTCCATCTAACGAACTCATTTATGCTGCGGCAAAAGCAGTAGCCGCTAACCCTGGCGAAGCGTATAACCCGCTCTTTATTCACGGCGGAACGGGGCTTGGCAAAACGCATATTTTGATGGCGATTGCAAACCAAATCAAAATGGTTAGCCCAAGAACAAATGTATTATACGCTACTTGTGAACAGTTTACTAACCAACTTATTGAAAGCATCTCTAAAGGCAAAGGCACAGGCGCAGATTTTAGAAAGAAATATCGCAATGTTGATGTTTTGCTCATTGATGATGTTCAATTCCTTGCAAAAAAACAAGGCATACAAACGGAGTTCTTCCACACCTTTAACGAACTCATTATGCAAAACAAGCAAATTGTTTTGACAAGTGACCGTCCACCAAAGGAAATTGAAGTTTTAGAAGATAGGTTAAGAACGCGTTTTGAGGGTGGATTGCTTGCTGATGTTCAACCCCCAGAACTTGAAACAAGGGTTGCCATTTTAAGAAAGAAAGCCGAAGAACAAAAAACCATTATTGACATTAAGGTTTTAACTTATATTGCAGAACTTTCTAACGAAGATATAAGGAGTTTAATCGGCAAACTTACCAAAGTTATATTTGCAGGCAAACTCCACGAATGACCTATCACTATTGAACTTGTTAAAGACGCATTAAAAGAATCTGCAACCGAAACTCAAGAAGATTTACAAGTTGAAGATATTATTAACTGCGTTTGCAACTTCTATAAAATTAGTAAAAGCGATATGCTTGGCAAAAAGAAGAACAAAGAAATTGTTGAGCCACGCCAAATCTGTTTTTATCTAATTACCGAAATGATGAGTTTACCACTTGAAACAATCGGTCAAAAGGTTGGTGGAAGAAACCACCCCACCGTTATTTATTCACGCGACAAGATTGCCGACCAAATTAAAACAGACAGAAAACTTGCCGTAGAAATAAACGACATAAAAAATATGTTACTTAAAAAATAAAAGGCTATGAACACTTATTCTGAAGGACAATTTGACGCAGTAGTTATAGGCGCAGGCCACGCAGGTGTAGAGAGCGCGCTTGCCCTTGCAAGAACTGGCTTTAAAACGGTTATACTAACACTTAATCTTGATAGTATAGCCTTTATGGCGTGCAATCCTTCTATAGGTGGAACGGCAAAAGGTCAAATCGTTCGCGAAATTGATGCGCTTGGTGGGCAAATGGGCATTAATGCCGATAACGCATTGCTCCAAATTCGTATGCTTAACCGTGGCAAAGGCTCTGCCGTTTGGTCGCTGCGCGGTCAGGAAGACAAAAACCTTTACCACCGTTTAATGAAAAAAACGCTTGAAGAAACACCTAACCTTAAAACATTACAAGGCGAGGCCGTTAAGATTTTAACGGAAAACGGAAAGGTTTCTGGCGTGCTTACGGCTACTGGTGGCATTATCACTTGCAAGGCAGTTGTTATTGCAACGGGTGTTTACCTTAACGGTAGTGTTATTGCAGGTGAGTGGAAACGAAGCGCAGGCCCTAACGGTTTTGCGCCTGCTAACGAACTTACTGCAAGCCTTATTGATTTAGGGTTTAATGTTAGAAGATTTAAAACTGGCACGCCTGCAAGAATTGACGGAAGAACTATTGATTACTCTGTTTTAGAAGTTCAAGATGGCGAAACAGAGATTTATCCATTTAGTTATATAAGTGGTGGTGTTCCTCAAAAACAAACGCCTTGCTACTTAACATACACAAACGAAAAAACTCACGAAATTATTCGCGCTAACTTGCACCGTTCTCCCCTATACTCTGGAATGATTAAAGGCACGGGCCCAAGATACTGCCCATCTATTGAAGATAAGGTTGTTAGGTTTAGCGATAAAGAACGCCACCAACTCTTTTTAGAGCCAGAGGGCGCAGATACTAACGAAGTTTATGTTCAAGGCTTATCAACATCCCTTCCACATGATGTTCAAAAGGCTATGTATCGCACGGTTAAGGGTTTAGAAAACTGCGAAATTATGCGCTATGCATACGCTATTGAATACGATTGCATTGATAGCCTAGACTTAAAGGCTACATTAGAGTTTAAAAAGATTGAAAACCTATACTGTGCAGGTCAAATTAACGGCACAAGTGGTTATGAAGAGGCGGCGGCACAAGGGTTAATCGCAGGGCTTAACGCATCACTTAAAATGCGTGGCGAAAAGCCAGTAATTTTATCGCGTAGCGATTCGTATATAGGTGTGCTTATTGACGATTTGGTTACCAAAGGCACTAATGAGCCTTATCGTATGATGACAAGCCGTGCCGAATACCGTATAGTTTTAAGGCAAGATAATAGCGACTTCCGTTTAACCGAAATAGGTAGGGAGGCAGGTCTTGTTAGTGATGAAAGGTATAACGCATACTTAAAGCGAAAAGAAGAATATGCTTTGGCTACCAAAGAGATTGAAAAATCGGTTAAGCCAAAAGATGCCGAAAGTTTGCTTGCTAAACACGGATTCCCCCCTGCCCTTGCAGGTTTAACCAAAGCCGATTTGGTTAGGCGTGGTATTCCACTAATAGAAATTAAAGAAAGCCTTGGTGGGTTTGACGGCATTTCTAAAGAGATACTTGAAACGGTTGAACTTGATGCTAAATATCACGGCTATTTAGAAAAGAGTTTAGAGCAAATTGAAAAGGCTAAAAAACTTGAAGAAAAGGAATTGCCAAAAGATATTGACTATTTATCTATAAACGGATTAAGGTTAGAGGCAAGGCAAAAACTTGATAAAATTCGCCCCGAAAACCTTGGCCAAGCAGAGCGCATTTCTGGTGTTTCCCCTGCCGACATTGCCGTTTTAATGGTTTACCTAAAAAAATAAATTAAAAAGAAGTTTAATGGCAGTTAAACTTCTTTTTTTGTTTATATATATTTACTTTTATATAGCAAAATGTTATAATATATGTATGAAAAGAATTGCAAAGTTTTATAAAGTTAGTGAAAGTGAATATTTAAAAAACGGCAGTAAAGAAACCTATTTAGATGTTTTATTGCCAAAGCGCGCCACGGCATATAGCGCAGGCTACGATTTTTTTGCCCCCGAAACCTTTACCCTAAATGCAGGCGAAACTATTAAAATTGCCACGGGCATTAGGGCAAGAATTGATGCAGGTTGGGTGCTTAAAATCTACCCAAGAAGTAGCCTTGGCTTTAAGTATAGATTATCGCTTGATAACACCGTTGGCATTATTGATGGCGATTATTTTAATGCCGATAACGAAGGCCATATTTTTATTAAAATGACCAACAACGGCGAAAAAACCTTAACGGTAGAAAAAGGCAAAGCCTTTGCCCAAGGCGTGTTCGTAGAATACGGCATCACCGAAGACGACGAAGTTATAGAAGAACGCCACGGCGGATTTGGTAGCACAGACAAATAGATAAATAAAACGGCGATGGATTTTCCATCGCCGTTTGTTTTAGTTTTTAACCATTATATCCCCACTCTACTGGTCGATTTAATTGATTCCAATATCTATCCCACCCACTTGGCTCAGTTTCTGTCTCACAGTATATTGTTAATTTGCTACAAAAATTAAAAGCATAAGCATCTATGCTCGTTACACTGCTTGGTATAATTATACTTTCTAAATTACTACAATTCCTAAAAGCATTTGCCCCTATACTCATTACCCCATCAGGTATTATTATTTCCTTTATATTTTGGCAAAAATAAAATGCGCTCGCGCCTATGCTTTTCACGCTGTTTGGTATAGTTATGCTTGACAAACTTTCACATCCACTAAACGCATTT
>JAFTSI010000044.1 GCA_017467345.1 Clostridia bacterium | reverse complement strand
AACTTAAGATTTTACTTCGGCAATGACACTGAATTAGCATTTACGCTTAAATCTATTTTAACTGCTGAAGAAACCTTTTATTTGATAACTGTAGGCTATAACGCAGATAGTTCAATGCTTTTCTACCGTGCTCAAACCGGCACGGAGCTTGCAACGGAAAAAAGCGGTAGCGCATATACTTCTTCTCAAGTTGCTTTTGGACACAGCAATTATTCGTTGACTCTTGGTGCACAAAGTAGAGCTGGCGCAGATACAGTGAACTACGCTAACTGCAAGATTAACCGCTTTAACATTTATCAATCATTTATAGATGATGAAGAGTTTATAGATTCAACATTTAATTTGTTTGCAGGCATTGAAACGCCTGAAGAACCAAGCGAACCTACAACGCCTGAAGAACCTTCACTTCCTGATGAAGAAGCCCCATCCACTCCGCAAGAGCCTGCTGAAGAACCCTTTTTCTTCTCTACCTGGGGAATTATTGGCATAGTGGCTGGCGCTATGGTGTGGCTATTAATATTCGGCGCTTTAACGGTTAAACTTATTAACGCTGAAGAACTAAAGCATAAAGTAATTATTTCAGTTGTGCTTGGATTATTGGCTGTAGGATTCTTCACCGCTTTATATTTCATTTTGGGGGTATTGATTTAATGAAAAACTTTATTGTTCAAATTATCACTTTTATTTTAAGCATAGCGCTCTCAAGCGTAATTGCTTATTACGGACTTTTTAACCCTGTAGAAGGGCTTGAAGCACTTTCTTTAATAGTTATTATACCGCTTGTATTAATATTCTATGTGATTTTGTTGACGACTTTAATCCCATGTGTTGTTGCTGGCTTTAAGGCCACCTTTCACGAATCGCTTGGCATTAAGATTACTGCAATTATATTTTTAGTGCTTACTGCCCTACTTGTGCTATTTAATATATACACAGGGCTTTCGCTCTTTGGTGTAAATATATTTTAATTTTAAGGAGATAAAAAATGAAAAACGAAACCAAGAAAAACAAAAAGACTTCTACCGTAGCAAAAACTACGGCAAAAGCAAAGTCAACTGCAGGCGCAAAAAAAACGGCAAACAAAAAGCCAGCAACCAAGCCAGCTAAACAAACAAAAACAGCGCCAAAGGCCAAAGCAACAAAACCTGCTAAAAAAGTTGAAACAAAAAAGGCTATTAAACGCGCTGAGACAAAATCAAACAAAAAACAAGCCGTTAAACAAAAAGAAATAATCTTAATGAAAAACGGCTTAGATAAAGAAGGCAATCAACAATATAAAGAAATTAAAGTTTACCAACGCAAACCAAGTGGTTGGAAAGATGTAGAAGGCGCAACAACTGCCCCTGTAGGATTTAAATGGATTTCCAACGGTGAATCCCTTTTTAGTGGGAAACGCAGAAGCGCTTTATTAAAGGTGAAATAGCATGGCAAAAAAATTTATTAAATTTGCCTATACGCGTAATATTCCTGTTAAAAATCATCCTGCTCAAATACGAGGAACGAAGGGAAATAAAAAAGTTGAATTTGTAGTTTTTACACATGCTGAAGAAATTGACTTAGACCTTAATAGCAATAAACCAATTGAAGAACATAGAAGAAAATCTACTATAAAATTAAATCACAAAATAGAACAAAACCCAAAAGATAATAGAAAAAGTAGAGTTTCTCCAGTAGTGTATGTTGCAGATAGAGATAAATTAGGCAGCAATAGAACTGATTATTCTTTACACAAAGAAGATAAAAAAATAGTTGACAACATTTTTAAAAATGGTCAACGAGAAAAATTGTAAAAAAAAAGAAGGTATCTGCAGACAAATGTCCCAACTCGCAGGGGCCCAGATGCATGCGCACCAGCCAACTACCTTCTAAAATTATTATATTCAATCTAAATAAAAAAGTCAACACTTTTAACGAAAAAAAATTAAAAAACAATGATTTGCATTATAACAGGATTAAACGGAGCTGGAAAAACCAGTCTTATGAGCTGGTTCGGACAACAAGCTATATATGACAGGGAAAGAAATCGCGCAATGCAACGCGAAATTATGAGCTACAACAAAAATGGCTTTGATTTGTCTATTCCCCAACACTGTTTGGCTTCAAGTTATGAATGCAATTTTAAGAAAATTGGAAGAAGTAAAAGGCAACCCAGAATTGTTAATCCACTGCGTTTAGGATTCCAGGTAGGTTCGCCTTATAAAATGCATTACACGCTCCCCTACGAAACTTATTT
>JAFTSI010000043.1 GCA_017467345.1 Clostridia bacterium | reverse complement strand
CTTTTACATCTTCATTAGTTTCGTTTGTTTTTGGTTTAATGCAAAGTAACACGATAATTCCTATCAAGCAAAGCGTTCCAACCGATAAGAAGATTACAGATGCCAAGTTGTTTTGCAACCATTTACTATCAGGTTTAACATAGGCGGGTTCATCCATTACTTCAATTATAGCACTCTTGCTAACCGACCTTTCAGAGTTAGATGAGTTAACCTTACATACTAACTTGTAGTAGCCCTTTTCGGTAGGTGTGAAAGTTAAGTTACCGTCATATGCAAACTTTTCTAATTGTTCGGTGGTAAAGTGTTCGCTCTCAAGACCGTTGCTAACATCGGTAAGCGCATATATTTCTTTCCAACCACTATCGCCCTCTTCAATTTCGCTTTCACTATAATAGAGAGAGTATTCAGAAGTGTATCCACTTGCAGTAATGGTAAATGCAGATGCCGTATAAACTACACCCTTATAGCCTGCGCCTTGACTTGCAGCAGTTATAAGCATTGGAGCATCATCATTAAGGTTAAAGCCAAACACAAAATCATTATACATACCTGGAACAATTGCGTCATCTTCAACCTTATAGAAATCATCATTTTTCATAGCGTTGCCTTCTTCATCAGTAAATACTACATAGAAGAAATAATCGCCTGCAACCTTTACAGGTATTTTTAATACGCTGTTGGTTGAGTTTTCGGTGATGTTGCTATAACTAACAGTATATTTTAAGTTTTTGTATGAAGTTAAGTTATCACTAACCAAACTCTTTAATGATGGAAGTTCAAGATTTTGACCTTCGCCTAAACGAATTGAGTATTCTTTCTTTTGTCCATCAACATCATATTCAGCTTTAGTTGCTTTTTCAAGAGCATTTTCAAAACTTGCAATTGCTACTTGATTTTCAGGAAGTGATGCATCTACATAAGTAGGAGCAGTTTCATCTTTATCAACAACCTTAATGGTATATTCATCATAAACCTTTGTTGCATCTTCTTTATCAACGAAAGAAAGTGTTACATCACTTGATGCGCCATCAATATTAAAGTTCAAAAGTTTTGATGTGTTGCTTACATCACCTACATATGCAAACGATTCGCTTGCAATAAGTTTTACATTGTTTAAGGTGTTATCGTTAATTACAGAGTAGTTTTCAATTGCTACGGTGTAGTTCTTTCCGTCAAGCACTACATTGTCGTAACCAACAGGAAGATTACCTACAAAGAAAGATTCTGCAAAAAGTATTCTTGATTTAGCAATAGTTTCAAATGCAGTTTCTTCTGCGTTGAGTTTGAATGCTTGTTTGTATTCGTTAGATACTGCGGTGTTTTGGTCAATATACTCAACTGCAAAAAGGGCATTTTCAGTAAAGGTATCTAAGGTTTCAACTGCGAAAGTGATATCTGCTTTAACAACGCCACTAACAGTTGCAAGTTTATGATAATCTGTTGCAGTATAGTTTAATGCGTTTCCGTTTGCAGATGCAGTTAATGTATTGCCGTTTAATACCATTGCTACGGTTAAATCCATATTAGCGGTATAAGGAAGATTAACTACAGTTCCGTCGTTGAAAGATGCTTTAAGGGTTGTTCCCTCTACTTCAAAAACAACTTTGTTTTCAATTTTAGTTTCGTAAGTGGTTTCGCCATCAACTACAAGTGGGTTACCTGTTGCAATTAAAGAATCGGCTTTTACGGTGAAAGTAAGTTTGGTAGCATTTTCAGGCATATTGAACTTAATTTCAAAGTTATCAATAACTACTTTAGAAGTGAGTTTTGATTCGTCGCCATTTTGCATAGGAATAACCACTTTATCGTTTTCAAGTGTGATATCGCCACCATCATTATCGCTTTCTACATAAGAAAAGTATTGAGAGCCTGCAATTGCTTTTACCCTATTTTCGGGCTTGATAAAATGCACGCCAAGAAAAAGCGCAAAGACAAGTAGTATTGATAATATTAAAACGCTTAAAGATTTAGTCTTTTTCATATCAAAGAAAACTCCTTAAATTTCCGAGTTATACTGTTCCTTTATATATAACTTTAAATATTTTACACAAAAAGTAAGGTTTTGTCAATCTACTTTTGAACATTTATTAAAAGAATTAGTCGGGTTTTAGGTTTATTTTGTTTTTTTATAAAAAAACACACACCTTTTTACCTTGTATTTGAATAGGCTAATAGTGAAAAGAACTTAAAGGTTTTTACTAATGACTTACTTTTTACTAATTACTGCCTTTACTGTTAGTATTGATTCATTTGTTTGTGGGTTTGCGTTATCGCTACGAAACGGCAAAAAGTTCCCCATAATTTTAGGGATATTTTTTACCGTTTTAGCAATGTGTTTTATCACTAATTATTTAGCAATTTTCCTTGCCGATATAATAACCGAAAAAACGGCGTCACTTGGTGGAATAATACTCATTTTAGTTGGCATATTCAACCTTGTAAAAAAAGATGAAAAATCTAACAGTAATAGCCATAGCGCGCTTAAACAATCACTTGTTTCGGGGTTTGCTGTTGGGCTTGATGGAGCGCTTGCAAATCTATCTTTATCGCTTATGGGTATAAACGCATTTTTCGTGCCCATTACTATTGCCCTTATGCACGCTTTAACTATTAGTTTTGGAGTAATTTTATCTCAAACTAAACTGGCAAAAAAGTTTGGCAAAATTAAGGTTATTCCCCCGCTTATTTTAATACTTTTGGGGGCTTATAAAACGCTGGGCTTTTTCATATAGAAAAACCACCGACATTTCGTCGGTGGTTTGGTTTTTAATATTCAGGTTTAATAATGGTAACTGCTTTTGAAGTATCAAACTTATCCCAAGGTTTAATGTCTTTAGGTGGTTCAACTCTAAACACCATACGTTCTTTTGAAACAGGGTGCGTAAACGATAAGTAGTAAGCCCAAAGCGCAAGATTTCCTTTCTTTGCCTTTTCGCCACCATAACGCATATCGCCATACACAGGACAACTAATCGCACTCATTTGAACGCGTATTTGATGGCTTCTACCAGTATGCAATCTTACTTCGGTAAAAGATAACCCATCTTTTTGGTCAAGCACGGTATAGTCAAGTTCTGCGTATTTAGCGCCTTGTTCAGTAGGTCCACAAACATAAACCATATTGTTAATTGTGTTCTTTTTCATATAGTTTTTAAGGGTTGCCTTTTCTTCTTTAGGAGAGCCTACTAAAACGGTAAAATACTTCTTCTCAAAGTCGCCATTACGCATTTGTTCGCTAAGCCTTGAAGCCGCCTTACTGCTCTTTGCAAACACCATAACGCCACCTGTTGGTCTATCAAGCCTATGTATAAGACCTAAATAAACATTTCCAGTTTTGCCATAGGTTTCTTTGATATACTCTTTAATGATTGTGAGCATATCTTTATCTTTGCTTTCATCTTCACAAGTAGGCACGAAAAAGGGTTTTAAAACCACTATGATATGATTGTCTTCGTGTAGTATTGTTAAATCTTCCATAATTTACCCGTTAATCCAAATACCGCTATTTCCACAAGGCAATACCACGCCTTCTTCTTCGGTTGCAAGACCTACTTCATAAGCATCAACCTTGCCACCTATATTGTTCTTTACGGTAAGTGTTAATATGTTTTTAAGCACTTGTGGTTGCAAACCCGTTGTGTAACTGTTTATTAAAAAGAACAAGGGATTATCGCTCAAAACTTTAGTGCAAAGTTCTACAAGTGAATAAAGTTCGCTTTCTAACTTCCACATTTCACCGTTTGGTCCTCTACCATAACTTGGTGGGTCCATAATAACGGCATCATATTTTCTTCCCCTACGAATTTCGCGCTCAACAAACTTTTTACAGTCGTCAATAATATATCTAACCTTAGGGTTTTCAACTTGAGAAAGCCTTACATTTTCGCCTGCGCGCTCTACCATAGCCTTTGCAGAGTCTACATGGCACACGCTTGCGCCTGCCTTTGCACACGCAACAGTTGCGCCACCTGTGTAGGCAAAAAGGTTTAATACACTAATTTCTCTGTTTGCACCCTTTATTAAATCGCGCATCAAATCCCAGTTTACTGCTTGTTCAGGAAACAAGCCCGTGTGCTTAAAGCCCATAGGTTTAACCTTAAACTTTAAGTCTTTATAACAAACAGTCCACTCATCAGGGGTTTTGTTTTTGTAAATCCATTTTCCACCACCCGTTTCGCTACGGATATATTTTGCCGAAAGTTTAGGGTGTTTATCTAAATCTTTTTGGCTTTTCCAAATTACTTGTGGGTCGGGTCTTAATAGAACAACATCTTTCCAGCGCTCTAACTTATACCCTTCGCCCGTAGCGATTACAGAGTAGTCTTGCCAAGTAGCAACTTTCATCTTAATTCTTTTTTACTGATACGGTTATCTTTTCGCCATTTACATCAAGTTCTTTAACAAAACCATCAATAGTGTTTTCTACTACACCGTCGCAAAGAACGGCGCTTGTAAGATTACCGCTTT
>JAFTSI010000042.1 GCA_017467345.1 Clostridia bacterium | reverse complement strand
TTGCAAAGCCTGCATACATATCTGTCCATTCATAATTTTCGCCTTCGGCTGCGTGCTTTAAGTTTTCTGCCGTGTCGCCTATGCCGTTTAATTCCTTAAACCACAATTTTGCGTGTTCTTTTTCGTTATCTGCAGTTTTTAAGAATATTGCAGAAATTTGTTCATAACCTTCTTTCTTTGCTTTTGATGCAAAGTAGGTATACTTATTTCTTGCTTGACTTTCGCCTGCAAATGCCGCTGCTAAGTTCTTTTCAGTTTGAGTGCCTGAATATTTGGTTTTACTCATTAATTTTTCCTCCTAATAATTAAAGCCAAGTTCAATTGCCTTAATATTTTTTTCTAATAGTTCTGCCTTTTTAGCAGGAACCATTTGAGTTAAACTATTTTTGATTTGTTCAAGTGAAAAAAGTTCGGTTTCTTTTAAGGTTTTGCCAAGAATAATCATATTTGCTAAACCATCTAAACCGTTATCGCTTGCAAGACGGGTTGCAGGAATTGCAAAAATAGAAACATCTTCTCTATTTTCGCATTTAGAAATGAGCGAACTATCGTAAACGATAACACCGCCATTTTCCGTTTCAAACAAATACTTTTCAAGTGATGGAAGGTTCATTGCAACTAAAATGTCGGGCTTTTCAACGATTGGTGAGCCGATTGGAGTTTCTGCAATAGTAATAGAACAGTTTGCAGTTCCACCACGCATTTCAGGGCCATATGATGGCAACCAACTAACTTCTTTTTCTGCTTTTAAGCCTGTGTAAGCAAGCGCTTTGCCTGCGAACAAAATACCTTGTCCGCCAAAGCCTGCAATAAGTATTTTGGTGGTGCTTTTCATATTATTTTTCCTCCTTATACTTATCTTTATAAACGCCTAAAGGATAATGTTTTTCCATATTTTCTTCAAGCCATTTAATTGACTTTTCAGGCGATAAACCCCAGTTTGTAGGACAGGTTGACAAAACTTCAATAAGTGAGAAATCCTTTCCTTCCATTTGGTTTTTGAAAGCGTGCATAATTGCTTTTTTAGCATTTTTAACATTTTTTACATTGTTAACTGCAACCCTTTCAATATAGCCTGCGCCCTCAACTTGAGAAAGCATTTCGGCAACTTTTACTGGGTATCCAACAACAGTTACATCTCTACCATAAGGCGAAGTTTGAGTAACTTGGTTAGGTAAAGTGGTTGGTGCCATTTGGCCACCAGTCATACCATAAATAGCGTTGTTAACGAATATTACGGTAATGTTTTCGCCACGCGCTGCAGAGTGAACTGTTTCGGCCGTGCCGATTGCAGCAAGGTCGCCATCACCTTGATAGGTGAAAACGATATTATCGGGGTTTGCCCTTTTTGCGCCAGTTGCAACAGCAGGTGCTCTGCCGTGTGCGGCTTGTATCATATCGCAATTAAAGTAGTTGTAAGAAAATACTGAACAACCTACTGATGCTACGCCGATAGTTTTATCAAGAACGCCAAGTTCTTCTAAACATTCTGCAACTAAACGGTGAATAATACCGTGAGTGCAACCTGGGCAATAATGTAATTCTTTATCAGTTAAACCTTTGGTTTTTTCAAATACTACCATTCTACTGCCACTCCTTTTTCAATGTCTTCAATGCTTTTAAGCACTTCGTCTGGGCTCATAACCACACCACCTGTGCGATTGCATAAGTAGGTTGGTTTTTTGCAGTTTGTTGCAAGTTTTACATCTTCAATCAGTTGACCCATATTGAGTTCTACAGATAAAAATGCTTTAACCTTATCTGCCGCTTTATTGAGCACATCCTTGGGGAAAGGCCAAAGTGTGATAGGTCTAATCATACCAACTTTAATACCCTTCTTTCTTGCTTCAACGATAGCGTTTTTAGATATTCTTGATGCAATACCAAAAGCAACTACGCAAATTTCAGCATCATCCATCATAAACTCTTCATACATAACTTCTTCTTTTTCTACGATTTTATATCTTTAGTAGCGATTTAAGTTCCATTCTTCAAGTTGTGCAGGCGAAAGCGAAAGTGAGTTAACAATATTTCTACCTTCGTGAGTGCCTGTGCCAGTTGTTGCCCAAGGCTTTGCGTATTCTTTTACTTCGCCCATATCTAAACTTACAGGCTCCATCATTTGACCCATAGTTCCATCGGCAAGTATCATAGTTTGCATTCTGTATTTATCGGCAAGGTCAAAACCCTTAAAGGTTAAGTTAACCATTTCTTGAACTGATGCAGGTGCTAAAACTATAAGTTTATAGTCGCCATGTCCACCACCTTTAGTTGCTTGGAAATAGTCACTTTGTGATGGTTGAATACCACCAAGACCTGGGCCACCACGCTGAACATTGACAATAAGCGCAGGAAGTTCGCAACCTGCAAGGTAAGAAATACCTTCGCTCTTTAACGATATTCCTGGGCTTGACGAACTTGTCATAACCCTTTTACCACAAGCCGAAACGCCGATAACCATATTGATAGCGGCAACTTCTGATTCTGCTTGCAAAAACACACCACCGATTTTTGGCATACGCTTTGCCATATATGCAGCAACTTCGGTTTGGGGTGTTATAGGATAGCCGAAATAGTGTTTACAACCTGCCATTATAGCGGCTTCGGCTAATGCTTCGTTACCTTTCATTAAAACTTTTTCTGCCATAATTCACCTACCTTACTTTTCAACCGTTATAACGGTGTCTGGGCACATAGTAGCGCAAAATGCACAGCCGATACACTTTTCCATATCGGTTATTTCTGCGGGATGATAGCCCTTTTGGTTAATTTTTTCTTTAGCAAGCGTTATTATTTGTTTTGGACAAGCAGTTACGCAAAGTCCGCAACCCTTACAACGCTCTGTGTCAAAAGTAGTTTTTGCCATAGTTTCTCCTTTAAATCCAGTTGCCGTATTTTATTAAAGACACGGGCAACACATTTTTTACTTTCTTTTCCACTTCTTTAACAAGTGGCTCATTAACTGCCGTAAATATTACAGGCAAGTTAAGTTTTTTTGATATTTCGCTAATAAACTTATCGCTCTCTATAACTAATTCAGCCGTGGTTTCTTCGCCTAAATTAGAATTATTAACAATTCCTGTAAACTTAATTTTACAAGCATTTTCTATTTCTTCTTTAATTTCTAAAACGCCGTTAAAATCTTTTGTTTCAGGTCTGTATTTATTAACAACAAGAAGCGCTTCGTAATCGTTTTCTTCTTTAATTTTATCGCTAAATCTTCCAAGCGCAAGCGCGCCCCTATCATCACCACCCACATCTACTACTGCAAACGACGATTTATCTGCCGTCATTTTATAAGATGCTGGGTTCATTGCTGGTAAATCCACATTAGTTTCTGCAAATGGCGAAACGATGAGTTCCACTCCCTTTTCTTGCAAAACATTTTGCGCATCTACCGTTCTAAAATAAGGGTTTACTATATCAAGGTCGTAAATAGCGACCTTTTCGCCTTGCTCTTTAAGATAAATAGCGTAGTTTACGGCAACATTTGTTTTACCACTACCGTAATGCCCCATTAAAAGAGTTATACGCCTTTTTCGCATTATACTTTTACCTTTAAGCACCATTTTCTATCATCAGGTCTTAAACCCCATTGAATACCGGTGAGTTCATCATATAATTTTTGGGTAAGAGTGCCGATTTTGTTATTAGCAACTTCGTGGTTAACACCAAGGTATGAAAGAACACCTATTGGCGAAATAACCGCCGCCGTGCCTGTTCCCCACGCTTCTTCAAGTTTACCACTTTCTGCAGCGCTAATAAGTTCATCTACCGAAAGAAGTCTTTCTTCTACAGTATAACCCCAATCTTTTAATATTTCAATACAAGATTTTCTTGTAATGCCTGGCAATACTGAACCTGTGAGTGATGGTGTAATGATTTTACCATCAATTTTGAACATAACATTCATTGCGCCAACTTCTTCAATGTATTTTCTTTCAACGCCGTCAAGCCACAATACTTGTGAAAAGCCCCTTTCTGCAGCGCGTTTACCTGCCCTTACACTTGCGGCATAGTTACCACCACATTTAGCATAGCCTGTTCCACCACGAACTGCGCGAACATCTTCGCTTTCAATGGTGATTTTTACAGGGTTTAATCCTTCAGCATAATAACTGCCTACTGGCGATAAAATTATAACGAAAGTTGCGTTATGAACAGCGTGAACGCCAAGTGATTCATCATTACCATACATAAATGGACGAATATATAACGAAGTTCCAACACTTTCAGGAATCCATTCATAATCAAGGGTAATAAGTTTAACAAGCGCTTCGGTGAATATTTCTAAAGGTAATGTTGGTAAACATAATCTTTCTGCCGAATCGTTCATTCTTTTAAGGTTTTCTTCAGGACGGAACATTTGATATCCATCTGCCGATTTATAAGCCTTCATACCTTCAAATATTTCTGCGCCATAATGTAATACAGTTGATGCGGGGTGAATTGGAATATATCCAAATGGAACTATTCTTGCATCATGCCAACCATCTTTTTCATTATAGTCCATCATAAACATATGGTCGGTAAAATATTTACCAAAACCAAGTTTGTTAAAATCTGGTTTTTGCTTTAATGAATTTGCTTTTTCAATTCTTATTTCCATAATCAATCTCCTATTTAGATTGTATCTTTGCTTTAGCGTCTTCACGCATTTTATATTTCAAAATCTTACCTGCTGCGTTGGTTGGGAAACTATCAACAAAATCAAAGTATCTTGGAACTTTGTGTTTTGCTATTCTTTCCACACAGAACTGCCTAATTTCAGGTTCGGTAAGAGTTTCGCCATCTTTAAGAATAATAAACGCATATGCTTCTTCGCCGTATCTTTCATCAGGAACACCAACAACTTGAACATCACTAACCTTGGGGTGAGTATAAAGAAAGTCTTCAATTTCCTTTGGATAAAGGTTTTCACCACCCCTTATAATCATATCTTTAAGCCTACCAGTTATGCGATAGTTTCCATCAGGCATACGAAGTGCAAGGTCGCCAGTATGTAGCCAGCCTTCGCTATCAATTGCTTGAGCAGTTTCCTTAGGCATTTTATAGTAGCCTTTCATAAGGTTATATCCCCTTGCAACAAATTCGCCAACCGTGTTATCGGGAACTTCTTCGTTGGTTTCTGGGTCAACAATTTTACACTCAATGTTTGGAAGTGCGCGACCTACTGTGTTTACCCTAACTTCAATACTATCGTCGGTGCTACTCATAGTGCAACCTGGCGATGCCTCTGTTTGACCATACACGATAGTTATTTCTTTCATATTCATTTTGTTTAAAACTTCTTCCATTACTGCTACTGGGCAAGGACTTCCTGCCATAATACCCGTTCTCATATATGAAAAATCAGTTTTAGCAAAATCTTCGTGAGCAAGTAAGCCTATAAACATAGTGGGAACACCGTGGAAACAGGTTATGCGCTCTTGATTAATACATTGAAGTGCAGGCTTTGGCGAATAGTATGGCAATGGATAACAAGTTACGCCGTGCGTCATTGACGCAGTCATTGCAAGAACCATACCAAAACAGTGGAACATTGGAACTTGAATCATCATACGGTCTGCCGTAGATAAGTCCATTCTATCGCCTATGCATTTGCCGTTGTTTACAATGTTGTAATGAGTAAGCATTACGCCTTTTGGGAAACCTGTTGTTCCAGAAGTGTATTGCATATTACATACATCATTTACCGAAACGGTGTTTGCGCGCCTAATCATTTCTTCTTGAGAAGTGTGTTTTGCCATAGCCATAAACTCTGGATATGTTAAACAACCCTTTTGTTTAAAGCCAACGGTAATAACATTTCTTAAGAAAGGTAAGCGTTTTGAGTGCAAAGGTTTACCCTTTTCAAGAGTTTCAAGTTCTGGGCAAAGTTCGTTAATAATGCCTTGATAATCGCTATCACGCCAGCCCTTAACAAGAACAAGGGTATGAGTGTCGCTTTGCTTTAATAAGTATTCAATTTCGTGGATTTTGTAAGCCGTGTTTACGGTAACTAAAACTGCACCGATTTTGGTTGTTGCCCAAAAGGTTAAATACCATTCGGGAACATTAGTTGCCCAAACGGCAACATGGTCGCCCTTTTTAACACCCATACTCATAAGTGCGCGAGCAACTACATCTACTTCGTCTCTAAACTCTAAATAAGTTCTGGTGTAGTCAAGAGTGGTATATTTGAAAGCAAGTTGGTCGGGGAACTCTTCTACTACTCTATCAAGCATTTGAGAGAAAGTTCTTTCTATAAGACTTTCTTTTTTCCAAATATATTTACCAGTTTTACGGTTATTGTCGTAAAGGTGGTTTTGCCAAGATGGAACTGCTTCAAATGTAGACATATAACTTGCAAACTGTGGCAACACAATTTCAGGGTCTGCAAGTGATTCTAACCACTCTGGCATAATTTCAAGCGACGAAAAACCTTCGTAGTTAATTGAACGCAAACTATCAAACACAGTTTTAAGTGGCAAATCGCCTTCGCCAAGCAAACAGTATTTAATTTCGCCATTTTCTACTAAACTATCTTTAATGTGCAAATGTTTAATGTGTTTGCCAAGGTTTTTAACTGTGGACTCTGGCGTTTCGTTTGCATACCTATAAGTATGGTGCACATCCCAAAGCGCAGCAAAATTATCGCACGCGAAAGCATTTAACAAACTTGCTAACTTTTCGGTGTTGGAATAAACACCCATAGTTTCCATAAGTAAAACTACTTCGTTTTCTTTTGCTTTTGCAATTAAAACTGTCATTACTTCAATAAGTTTTGCCGTTACTTCATCTTCGCTAAAATTAGCACCATTATCGTTATAAGCGTGTAATCTTATAAACTTTGCAGATACAGTTTTTGCAAGGTCAATTAAACTTGAAACTTCTTCGGTTGCGCTTTCAAGTTCATTAATTTTTGCAAAGTTGCTAACTGCATCAATACAACATATAGAAACATTGTTTTCAAAAAGTATTTTTTTTGTTACATTTATATTTTCGTTGGAAAATGGATTTTTTTCGCTTGATATTTCTTTAATATCGTGTATTTCAAGACCTTGTATTTTATTTTCTACACATTGGTCAACAAGTCCAGAAAAACTCAATTTCCAACCATTAGTTGAAAAAGATAATTTCATTATTTACTGCCCCTTTCGTAAACGATTTTGTTAAGTGCATTAACATAACTTCTAATGCTTGCGCCGATAATATCGGTAGAAACACCCCTACCAGTAAACACTTTGCCTTCACTTCTTAACTTAACTATTGCTTGAGCCATTGCTTCTTTACCTTCGGTTACTGCACCGATTTCAAAATCTTCAAGTTCAAAGTGTTCACCTGCAATATTTTCAAGGGCTAAAAAGCAAGCGTCAACTGCGCCGTTACCAAACGATAAGCCACTAATTTCTTTGCCATCTTTTTTAACAACAATGCTTGCTGTTGCAGTTAAAACATTGCTACTATTTACAGAAAACTTATCTAAAACAAAGGTTTCAGGAACTTGCATACCTACGCTTGAAATAATAACTTCTAAATCAGTAAGTGTTACTTCTTTTCGCTCTGCAATGCGCTTAAACTCTTCAAAAACTTTACTAAAATCTTCGTTAGAGAGTTCGTAGCCGTTAGATGAAATAATATTAGCAAATTCTTCTTCTGTTACTTCCTTATTGATAACGCCCTTACTATCGCTATTTGAAAGCACGCCAAGAGCACCGCGTTTTGCAACAAGGTTTTCAATAAGTTTTAAGGTTTTTCCAGTTAAGTTTTTATTAATTCCACAAGTAAAGCCTTTTTTTGTTGCCAAAAACTCCATAGCCTTTGCAAAAGTTTCAAACTTAACAAGACCTACGCCATCAATTGCAGAAACTTTAACTTCATTAACACCTGCATCCATAGCAGTTAAAAGTGAAGCCATTGCCATAGAGAAGGCATCACTTACTTGAACGCCAAGTTTAACATTTTTAAGTTCTGGAACAATATTATAAAGTTCTAAAATAAATTCGCCAAACTCTTCTGGAGTGGTTGCGCCAGCAAGGTCGCTAACAGTAATTACTTTTGCACCACTTTCAATTGCAGTTTTAATTGCTTCAGAAAGGAAGTTTTTATCGGCACGCGTTGCGTCAATAAAATTAACTTCTACTTCTTTTGAGCCAGTAACTGCAAGATTTGTTAGATTTTTACATACTTCTAAAACGGCCTTTGGTTTTTTTGCCGAAAAATATTCCATATATACTGGTGATACTGGGATATTAACTGATATTCTTGAACTTTTTGCATGAGAAAGCAATAAAATTGCCTTTTCAATTTCCTTTTCACTTGATACTGAAAGTGAAAGCGTTGAACTTTTAGTGCACGCACAAACAGTTTTAATTAGTAGTTCATCAGCCTTGTTTAGTGCGATAGGTAGTTCAATAACATCAATACCTAATTCACATAATCGTTTAACGATTTCTAACTTTTCTTTGAAAGTTAGGCTGATTGATTGGTTCTTCAAATATTCTTTGAGAGAAACATCACTAATTGTAATTCTTGCCATATTTGTGCCTCCTTTTATAAAAAATCGCCCCACGAACCTTTCGGTTCGGGGACGAATAGTATCCGTGGTACCACCCCGATTATCATCTTAAAGACAATCGCTTATTTTTGAAACTTACGCGTTCATTACGGAAAGGGCTACTACTATTTCACCGTTTCTGCTCCGGATTGAGAAGCGTTTATATTCCTTATCGTTTTGCACCAACCAACGACTCTCTTAAAGAAATTGAAAAACGCTATTTTCCTTCTTCGCATTTATTAAGTTAATTGTTATTTTATTATATATATAATGTTATTGCTTGTCAACTAATTTTATAGCCGTTTTTTATTTAATTTCCAAAAAGTTTTTAATATTTTTTGCAAGTATCATTTCCTTTTCGGTTTGAGTAAGTTTTAGGCTATTAAATCTATTTAATTCTTCTTTTGCGTTCCACATAGGAAAGTCATCACCAAAAAAGAACTTTTCTACGCCAAACTTTTTAATTAAAGATTCGGCAAGTTCGTTTGATATAAATGGAAGTGATGAACTTGTGTCAAAATAAATGTTATCTAAACCTTCATACACCCCTACTTCGTGCCAACATCTATACCCACCAAAATGTGCTGCGATAAAGTTTACATTTTTGTATTTTTTGGCAATATTACTAAGCCTAAATGGTTTTGAATAATCGTATCTATCGTCGCCTATATGAAACAAAATAGGAAAGTTTTTACCACACGCGCTAACACAACGGTATATCTTTTCAACTTTTTCATCATCAATATTGAAAAACTGAAAATCTGGGTGCAATTTTATACCCTTAAACCCTTTATCAATACACCAAGCAATTTCTTCGCTAATTTCTTCTTCAGTTAAATCTTGGTGCAAGGTCATAAACCCAACAAACTCTTTATGTTCAGTAATTTCTTTAAGAATAAACTCATTGATAGAACGAACTTGATGTGGTTTAGTTGCGCATGAGTGAACGATATAGCCAGTAATACCTGCCTCTAAACCATTTTTCAAAAGGTTTTCTGGTGTGCCTGCAGGTGATTGCATTTTTATATCGTAAAACTTACCGATAGTATCGGTTGTTTTGCTTGCTATTTTTTCGGGATAAATGTGTGCGTGTGCGTTAATTATTTCCATAGTATAATACCAATTTTTTTCAAATTTTAGCACTAACGCCCGTAAAATGCAAATATTTTACGGGCGTTTTTTACTATTCTTTTATAAATCTTTGTAAATAAGTTAGGTCAAGTTTCCACTCTGCAACTTTATTTCTTCTTTCGTGGTCTTCATTAGCCTTTCCCAAGTCTTTTCGGTATTCGGCATACGAAACATTGTTAACTTTCATATAGTGTTTTTCGGCGCGTTCTATATCGCCCAAAAGGCTTGTTCTACCTATATGAATTACAGAGTGACAATCGTGGCAAACTGCAACTATATCTTTAAGTTTTTGCACGCAGTTTTTCTCATCATATTCCCACCTTTCGTGCGCTTCTAACCTACTTGTTTTTCTGCCGCAAATCATACACTTTCCACCTGCTCGCTCTTTTGCGTCAGCACGCAAAAAGTCCCATTGCTTTTTTGATAAAAGTGTGCGTAAATTAGAATACCAACAGCAATCTGGAACAAGTTCAAACTCTAATTTCCTTTTCATTTTATATCCCTACTTTCGTGGCAAGTCATATACACTATTTGGAAACTATTTGAAAGTGTTTTTACAAGTTCAAACGCCAAGTTTAACTTTTCACCGTCAAGGTTAACAAACGGGTCATCTAACACGATAAAAGGCTTTTCTTCTTCGTAAAGCATATCAATAATTGCTATTCTTTCGCAAATGCTCATTAATGCTTTATAACCTTCGCTATAATACTCTTTATCTTGCTTTAAGCCATTATCTTCCACCGAAACAGTTAAATCAACATCAACCTTAATAACCTTATCTTCTGAACCATTAATTAACTTAAAATATTCGTTTAACTTTTCTTCTAATGGTTGGCGATATTTAGTTTTCATTTTTTCATCAGCAAATAGCAAATATTTTGTGGTTAAAACGATTAAATCATATCGCTCTTTATACTGTTGCAATTCTTCAACTAAAAGATTATATTGATTTTCTATTTCTAAGCGCTTTGATATCTTTTCTTCATACAAAACTTTACTTGCTTCATTTCTTGTAATTTTAGTTTGTAAATCGCTAAGTTTTCTCTCTAAAATAGAAATATCTTGCGTTAAAATTGCGCCATAATTTTCTGGGTAAGCGTTATCTAATAATGCACCATCACCCTTTAATTCTTGGCATTTTTTTGTTAATTCTTCTATTTCAACATTTAACCTTTCAATATCTTTAACAATTGATTTAAGTTCAACAACTGCGCCAGAAAAGTCGGTGCTTTCTAAATGCATTTTTGATAAAAATTGCCTTAAATCTTGCTCATATTTTTTGCGAAGTTCAACAAATTCGTTAAGTTCATTTATGGCATTTTCATAGCCTAAAATAGCCGATGTATCAACATTTTCGCGTGATTTTAACATTTTGATTAGCGAAAACACCGTTAAAAATAGACCAAAAACAGTTAAAACTATTCCACCAAAAAGGTTTAATGTAAATGCTAAAGCAACACCAAGTGCAACCATTATAACCGACACCAACAAAATAAGGGTTTTACCTATTTTAGTATCAAAAGTGCCTTTTTTAGTTGGGGTTATTTGGTTTTTTGACTTTTCTAAGGCAATAGTTTTTAGGTTGATTTTAGCATCTAAATCATTAAACTGACCAACACACTCTGCAAAACTATTAACGCTTTCGTTATTAATAGTTGTGCCACCTAATTTATTTTGTAAAACTTTCTTTTCTTCGGTTAATTTTTCAAGTTTTAATTTGCTTTCTTCAAAAAGTTTGTTTTTTATAATAATGCTTTCTGCTTTATCAAACTTTTCCTTTTCAGCGCGTTTACTTTCAAGTAATTTTTTGAGCCTACTTTCTTCTTCTTTATCAGTTTTTAGTTCACTATTTAAGCCGTCATAAAAAACTTCGGCAGTTGCAATTTGTGATAGTGCGTTTTGGCAATCAAATATTTTCTTTTCGGTTTCTTCAATAAGCCCACCACGAGCATATTTATATTTTTTTGATTCGTTTGAAAGTGCAGTTAATGCCTTATCAAAAGCATTAGTTTGGTCACTTGAATTTTTAGATAAAATTGATGTAATTGATGAGTTGTTTTTTACCGTTAAATCATTTTGTCCAAAAAACACCGTTGAACTAAAGCCTTCTTCGTCAACTTTGAATAGGCGCTTGCCTAAATTATCGGTGTTAGGGTGGTCTTTACCAGTATTTAGGTCGGTAAGCCTAACAGTATCGTCTTTTGCTTTTAAGCCAAAATACCTTTCAATTCTATACTTGTGTTCACCCCACTCAAAATCAACATAACCACCTATTTTTTCTATAGAGTTCCAAGTATAATATTTTTTTCTTGGGTTTTCGTTTAAGTTCTTTTTAGTGGTGTCAATAAGACCATAGAACATTGATTTTAAGAACATTGTAAAGGTGGTTTTTCCCCAGCCGTTATCTTGCATAACCACATTTAAGTTGTTATTAAAATCATAGTGAAAATCATTTATCGCGCCAAAGTGGCGAATGTAACAAGATAGTAGTTTCATATTACAATTCTTCCCCCTTTAACGCTTTAAGCCCTAAGGCAATTATTTTATTTTTTACTTCTTCATCAAGGCTTGACGAAAACACTTCACGAACAAATTCGCCTTTAACTGATTTATCATACATAAAGTCGCTTTCTTCAATTTTTAGTTTAGTTTTATCTTTAATTTTCACAAAGAAAAATATTTCGTTTAGCCTTTTAGAAGTGGCATCAAAGTCCACAACAAAATCTTCTTTAATTTCGCCCTTAAATATTACCTTTATTATGGAATTAGTTGGATATTTTTCTTTAAGAATATCACTTAATTTTTCTTGCGCTAAGTAAAAATCTTCTTCGCCAGTTAAATCAAATTCGTGCTCATAGTAGTTCCTTTCTGCCCACTTAACAAACTCAACATTTACTTTATTTTCATCAACATCAATAAGGCAAAAACCCTTATCGCCTGTTTCATCAAAGCCACGGCCTTCTAAACAGCCAGAATATGCAAAAACACCACGATTATCAAGTTTTTCAATGCCAAATGAGTGGATATGCCCAAGTGCAAGGTAATCTATATTTTTATTTTTAAGGCGAGGAATGCTAATATTTTCGCCACCATCTTTGGTTTTATAGCCAACAACTTGGCCGTGCAAAGCAACAATGTTTACCTTATCCTTATCAGGGTTAAAATTATCGTAGATATACTCTGTATTTCTGCCGTTAAAGTTAACACCATAAATATCAACATTTTCGTATGAATATTTTGTCCATAAATCGCCAAAAAGTTTTAAGTTTACCGGCAAAGTTTCTTCTTCAACAGCAATCTTTTCATCATGATTGCCCTTTAAATATAAAAAGTCAACAGTAGGGTTTTTTGATATGGCGAAAAGGATTCGGCGTTTTGTTTTTACCGAAACTTTTTGAGTGTCAAACATATCACCCGATATTATTACTGCTTTTACCTCATTTAACGAAGCATAATCGCATAACTTTTCAAATGAGCGAATTATTTCTTCCCTTCTAATTTTGTTTTTATCTTTGGGAAGAGCATCCATTTTAGAATCTAAGTGCAAATCTGCCGTGTGAATAAACTTCATACATAATTCCTTTAATTTAATTATTTAATAATACTATACTACTTGAAAAAAGTAAAGCAAAATTATTTTTACATAAATAAAAAAATCGCCCAAAAGGGCGATTTTTATGCTGACCTTTGTTCTTCAATTTTTTCTTCTGGTTTCTTTACGGCGTGGCGCAAATTATATTTGTGCAATGTTTTAAGTTTTGGTAAGTTATACCTTAAAATCATGAATGATAAAAGGTTATAAACAAAATTAACTATTCCCACAGGAAGTCCAAAGCAATACCAGTAATTTAATGGGAATATAAAAATAATTAAAAACCCAAAAATCATTCCTATAAAATGCACGCCTATTCCATAATGCGATTCTATAATAAATCTCTCTATAAACTCATTATTTTTAGGGTCTAAAATCTTGTTTTTTCTAAAGCCCGTCAAACTGCCAAGTTCAGGGATTTTATCTTTCCATTTCTTTATGCCAAGTTTTTCGTAAAACTTGCACTTTTTTTTGCTTGCATCATATATTTTTGCATTTAAGCCAAACCATTTTTTTGGCAACAACCATCTAACTAAAGTTGCCGTTAACGCGTCAATAATAAGCACAGCGGCAATACTTGCAAATGTTGCAACAAAAATATACCATATTTCAGCCGTTTCGCATAATATGTTAACGCCTGAAATTATTAAGCCCGCAATAGGTATAAAAAGCCAGTATAACATTTAATTTTTCCTTCGTTTAATACTCAAGTGGAATATTATATGTTTCTTCGTATAGTTTTTTCCACGCTTTGTAGTTTTCTTCCATCAAGTAACGCTCATTATCTTTTACAGATAATTCTGGCTTTGGATATATCGCAGGCAAAAAGTGAACTGTGTTGCCTTGAATATTAAAACCATCGTCACCTATTTTATCGGTATCTCTTAAAGTAATAAAAGCAGGAATTATAGGCACATTGTTTTTTACTGCAAACTTAAACGCACCCGGTTTCATAGGCCTTGGCTTACGATAGTTCCACCACATTTCTTGCTCTGGATAAACTAAAATCTTTTCGCCACGGTCAAGCAAAGTGGAAACGGCTTTTAAGAATAGTTTCATTGTTTCCATATTGCTACTTAAAGGCAAAGTGTTGCAATTACGGAATAATTTACCAAAAAAGCCTTGCATACCTGTATAGTTGCCTTCTCTTATAACCTTATATAAAATACCATCTTTTAGTATATCACGCAAAGCGCGATAAATCAAGTAATGGTCATAAATTGAGAAGTGATTGCAAGTGATAATTGCCCCACCTTCTATCGCCTTAACATTTTCAATGCCTAAATTAGCATCAATAACAATTTTGCCCTTTTTAATTAAATCTTCAAAAAAGGCTATGGCAAGTTTATTAGCAACACCCGTGCGCCACTTTGCAAAAGGTTTTTCACACAAATAGTCAACCTTATCAGGCATAAGTTGTGGAGCAGGTGGGTCGTTTTCAACAGGTAAATCAAACTTACCTTCTTTTTCGTAGAGTTTAATTTTTTCAAGAACTTCTAATCTGTCTTGTGATTTCATATCTCTTCCTTAATACTTACGTAGGTTTCGGGGTTTTTAATGCATTCTTCACAAAGTCGCATAAGATTTGCACCTGCACCTTTATCTTTTTCTTTGGCACTATCCGGATATTCGTTTCTAACTTTTAATAATAAATCGTAAAAAGATGTATTTTTTGCAACTTGCCAAAAATACTTTTCATACATTATTCCTTCATAATGCCAAGGCTTAGATGTTAAATTAAAATGAATAAGATTTATATCGTTTTCGTTAAAGTTTGGAGATATAGGCATTTTATTCCAACCATTATCTAAAAACTTGATATGCCCTGCGCATAAAACATTAAGATAATCTTGGTCAGGCGCAACTTCAAACTTAATTCTTTTAATGGTTTTAACAAATCTATCGCAAACTTTATATTCTTTATATTTTTTGCAATTTATAACCAAAACACCAGAGTTAAAATATTTATCGCCATCAATTCCTAAAAAGGTTTTGGTGTATTCTTGGAAAAGTGGAACATTTGCTACTGCTTCGTCTGGAACGGCAGCAACAATTTCGTTTTCAATATCTACTGAATATAAGTTTTCAATATCTTTTCTTAAAATAACATCACAATCAAGATAAATAATCTTTTCATATTCTGGAAAAAGGTCTGGAATAAAAATCCTATAATAAATTGCTTTTGAGTAATAATCTCTAACACAAAACTCTTGCTCAATATTAGAAACAAAACTTCCAACTTCCACAAAATCAACTGTTAAGTTTTTGCATTCAAGTTTTTTTAGTTCATTTTTTCCGTGTTCAGATATTCCGTTATTTAATACGAATATTTTATAAAGATTATTTTCGCTACCTGTTTCAATAATTGACCTTACCGATACTGCTAAAAAGGGATAATAATTATCATCAGCAGCATAAACAACAGGAATAACTTTTTCAAAACTCATAAGTATTTTTCTCCACTTTTAAGGGTTTTGCCCTTTAATTTCAGTTTAATTATATCAAAATGATTTTTTTGAAACAACAATTTTTAATCTTTTTTTGAAATTAGGGCGTAGAATGTTTTTCAACACTCTCTCTAATTTGGTGAGAGTTATATTTTTTGTTCTATTTACTAAATAATTTTTCTACCAATAGTAGAATATTGATAAAAACTATTGATTTTTTTGTTAAAAGTTGTTAAAATGATATTACTATGAACGAAATTAAAGATATTATTGCGCAAAACTTAACAAAATTACGCCAAAGCAGAAACCTAACCCAAAGCGAACTTGCCGAAACACTAAATTATAGCGACAAGTCAATTTCTAAATGGGAACACGGCGACGCTACTCCCCCTATAGAAGTATTAAAACGAATTGCAGACTTATATGATGTGTCGTTAGACTTTTTGGTTACGGAAAACCCTAACACTGTTTACGATAAAAAATACGGTAGAAAAGGAAATAACCAAAATAAAATTATCATTACCCTACTTGCCGTTTCACTTGTTTGGCTAACCTCTGTAATTTTATATGTTTACGGCTCACTTTTAGCAGGGCAAAACTACTGGATATTATTTGTTTTAAGCGTTCCTGTTTCATCTATTGTTTTAATAGTATTTAACAGTATTTGGGGAAAAGTTAAACATACTTTTATACTTGTATCTATATTAGTTTGGTCAACACTTGCAACAATATATTTACATTTTATTAGTTATAATCCTTGGATGATTTTCTTTATAGGCGTTCCCTTGCAAATAGGTATTATCTTATGGTCACAATTAAAATCATCTAAAACAAAAAAGTAAGTTAAAAGGCTTGGCAATTTGCCAAGCCTTTATTTATTCTTTTATAGCCTTTAATCCATATATGGGCATATTTAACGACCTAAACTTCTTTTCATATTCTGTTTCCACATTGCCATTAAAACCTTTTTCTAAGTTAGAAGAAACATCTTCCACTATAAATCCACATTTAGCAAATGATTTTTTTGAATATTCAAAAAAATCATAGTCATCAGTTTTTTGATAAACTGCCCCACCCTTCTTTAGCATTGATTTATATGAAAGTGCGTATCTTTCGCCTGAAAGCCTACGATTTTCGTAACTGTTTTGTGGATATGGTGGCGAAAAGTTAAGAAATATTCTATCTATACTTTCATCTTTAATATACTTTGGCAAATACTCTGCACCGGCATTTATAAACTTAACATTATTTAGCCCTGCATTTTTTACTTGTTCAGCAGCAAGCATTATAATATTTTCAAGCATTTCAACAGCAATGTAGTTTATATTAGGATTGTTTTTTGCAGTTTCTAATATAAACCCACCTTTACCACACCCTACTTCCAACATAACAGGGTTATCATTTCCAAACACTAAAGAATAATCAATATACTCTTTTTCAAGTATATCTTCGTTTAAGTTTTTAGTGGCAAAGAGCCTTTTAATAATTAAATTACTAACAGCATTTAGCCTTTCGTTTAAATGCTTTTTTCTTCTCATTCTCATAAATATTTACCTTTATTTTTCTTGCAAAATCATTGTATCATTATTTTAAAAAAGTGTAAAGTATGTAGCAATTTTTGTTGCAAAATAAAAATTATTATGCTAAAATAATATTCGCATCGGGGTATGGCGCAGTTGGTAGCGCGCTTGTCTGGGGGGCAAGAGGCCGTGAGTTCAAGTCTCGCTACTCCGACCAAATAAAAAGGCTAGTTTTGCTAGCCTTTTTATTTTTGTTGCAGTTAGTGGATTGACTTAACGAATTTGAGTTCACATATGAACGAAGTGAATATTTCGTAGCACATAGATAAAAATGTTTTACTATTTTAAAGTTAATTATTAGTAATTATTTAATTTATTTGATATAATAAAAGAAAAAGGATTTTTTTATGATAATTAATAATTCTGTAATTTACGCAGGTGTAAACGACAAAGAAATTGATTTATTTGAGGGGCAATACCCCGTTCCTAACGGTATGGCATATAACTCATATATTATTTTAGATGAAAAAATTGCCGTTATGGATTCGGTTGACGCAAGATTTGGCAAGCAATGGATTGATAATATTAGTAAATCATTAAACGGCAAATCACCTGACTATTTAATTGTTCAACATATGGAACCTGACCACTCTGCAAACATTGATTTGTTTATGCACACCTTCCCCACCGCAACAGTTGTTGCAAGTGAGCGCGCGTTTGTTATAATGAAACAATTTTTTGGCACAGACTATCCAGATAGAAAATTAGTGGTTAAAGAAGGCGACAAGTTAGTTCTTGGCGCACACACCCTATCTTTTATTGAAGCACCTATGGTGCATTGGCCTGAAGTTATTATGACTTACGACGAAAAAGATAAAATATTGTTTTCTGCTGATGCTTTTGGAAAGTTTGGCGCATTAGATACTGATGAAGACTGGGCTTGCGAAGCAAGAAGATATTATTTTGGAATCGTTGGAAAATATGGCGTTCAAGTTCAAAAAGTATTAGCCAAGGCAAAAGCCCTTGAAATCAACACTATTTGCCCCTTACACGGCCCTATTTTAACTGAAAACCTTGGTTATTATATAGATTTATATAACACTTGGTCTTCATATCAAACTGAAAGTGATGGTGTTGCAATCTTTTATACTTCAGTTTACGGAAACACAAAAAGGGCAGTTTTAAAATTAGAAAATAAATTGAACGAATTAGGCGTTAAAAAATGTGTGATAACCGATTTAGCAAGGTGCGATATGTTTGAGGCCGTTGAAGATGCATTCCGTTACGGAAAAATTGTACTTGCAACTACTACTTATAACGGCGACATGTTCCCCTTTATGAAAACATTTATTGATGCGCTTTTAGAAAGAAATTATCAAAATAAAATTATAGGAATAATTGAAAATGGTAGTTGGGCACCGATTGTTGCTAATAAAATCAAAGGCGCATTTGAAAAATCTAAAAACATTAAGATTTTAGATAATGTTGTTACTATTCGCTCTGCATTAAATAGCGATAATATAGAAAAAATAAGCGCACTCGCAAATGAATTATTATAATTAAAATATTAACAAAAATTAAAAAAGGATGGCAATCCGTCCTTTTTTTCCATTATTTAGTATGGTTTTATATTGTTAAAATACACATAATTATAGTATGAGTTATTTTAATTATCACGCAAAAGCAAAGAAAATGATTAAAGAAGGAAAACTTGTTGGGTTTTATTTTGTTGATAGTTATAACAATATAAGCCCTTGTATGGTTTTACTTTTTAACGATTTAACACACCCTGTTATGCCTATACGCGCAGAGCGTTGGGGTGAATATACTTATATTTTACCAAAAGAAAAGTTTATTGATAAAGAATAAATATTAAAGTTTACTCCTTATTTTCAACTTGTTCTTGCCAAAAATCTAAATTATCGGTAAGGCCTATGTTTTTAGCAAAAAATTGAGGCTCTTTGCCCTGTTTCTTTTGCGAAACAAAATCGTTTATAGCACGCACGGCATATTTTGAAAGTATTAAAATTACTGGAATATTTATAAGTGTCATTGCGCCCATAAATATATCGGATATGTTCCAAAGCAAATCTGCGCTTAATACTGCGCCAAATAAAATTAAAATTGAAAAGCCTATGTAGTAAAGGTTTTTTATCCATTTTTTAGGCTCTTTTTTACAAATGTGAATTATTGCTTTATCAACATAGAAAAGGTTGCCTATTAAAGTTGTAAATGCAAATAGCACCATTGAAATAGTAATAAATATAGGTCCAAAACCACCAAGAGTTGCCGACATTGATGCTTGAACATATTGCGCGCCTGAAATATCGGCAGTTGGGGTTACACCAGAGGTCATACACATAAAAGCAGTTGCTGAGCACACTAAAATTGTATCAATAAAAACTGATAATACTTGAACTAAGCCTTGTTTTACAGGGTGCGAAACTTCTGCTGATGCTGATGCGTTTGGCGCAGAGCCTACACCTGCTTCGTTAGAAAATAAGCCACGCTTAATCCCGTATATTAAGCAAGAGCCTCCAAGACCACCAAAAATTGCACGAAAATCAAATGCTTCTACAAATATTGTTTTCAAAACATATGGAAGCGAAGTTATGTTTATACAAACAATTACTAATGCAACAAGTATGTAGATAACACCCATAATAGGAACTAAAAGGCTTGTTGCTTTAATCATTCGTTTGCCACCACCAAGCAAGCAATAGCCTACTAAAATTGCAACAATTCCACCTATTATCCAAGGGGTTATATCTGCATTATAAAAATCAAATACTTCAAAAGTGGATTGAAGATTATATGATGCAAGCATATTAAATCCAACGCCATATGTTAAGATGAGCAATACCGAAAATACTATTGCAAGTGGACGGCATTTTAGGCCTGTTTCAATATAATAAGCAGGGCCACCATAACAACCTTGCAAGCCTTTGCGTTTATATATTTGGGCAAGTGTGCTTTCAATAAGCGCAGATGCACCACCTATTAGCGCAATTATCCACATCCAAAATACTGAGCCAAACCCACCTATACATATTGCAGTTGAAACACCTATTATGTTGCCAGTTCCTACCCTTGATGCAGTTGAAACCATTAGCGCTTGAAATGATGACACACCCTTTTTATCTTTGGGTCTTTCGGTTACACTTTTAATCTGTTGTTTAAATAACCTAAACTGCGCGCCTTTAGTTAGTATGGTAAAAATTAAACCACCTAATACAAGCACTATAATTAGAACATAACTATAAAGCGCTTCGCTTATTACACTTATTACTTTTTCCATAATTTTCTCACTTGATTTATTTTAATTATTTTACCATATTTATACTAAAAAATCAATAACAAAAAAACGGCTATGTTTAGCCGTTTTTTAATTACTTTATCATTTATAATTCTAAACTGTTTGGTATTAAACTTTTATTTATTTTTGGGCAAAAACGATTGCTTAAAATGGTTGTTATAAAGAAAAATATTGCGCCAACAAAACACACAAACATATCTATTATTGTATCAATTAAACCTATATCTAAATAACCGTTTATTTCTATTGAATTGCCATTTCCATAGTATATTATAGTTTTTGCTATATCGTTTAACTCTACTACTTGATTATGACTACCAGATAAATAGTATGAGCGAATATTATTTACAATTCCATCTTCCATCATATCAAAGCCAAATAAAATAGTTAAAAAATACTCTATCAATTCCCAAACCACCGCTATTGCAAGTGAAAAAAATATTGCAAAAAGTAAATGACCGAAAAAGGTTTTGTTTGTGTTTTCTTCGCCAAAAAACTTGCGCGATAGCGAAAAACCTAAACAAGCGAATATCACACCCGAAAGGCCGTGCAATATTGTATCAAAAAATGGAACTGTGGTATATAAATTAAAGCAACTGCCAAGTATTGAGCCAAATGCTAAAAAACATATACTAAATGTAAAGATTACCCCTGCCTTTATTTTTATAAAATATTCCACAACAAAAAATGAATGAACAATTAAAATAAAGCAAAAACTCATTATAATATTGCGAACATTTCCGTTTACAATCCAAATTATTCCTGATGTAATGCAAGCAATACTAAATAATAACAAAATCAGCAAAAACGGAATATCTTTTATTCTTTTCTTTAAGTAGCCCTTAAAACTCATTTTATCACCTATAAAAGTGGCGCAAATATTCTTACTAACGCACGGAAAAATCTTTCAAATATGTTTGTTTTTATTGCGCCTTTTTCAATTTCTTTTGAAGCACTTATCACTTCATTAACATCTTCTGCTATATCTTTTATACAGTTTGCATTGTATAACCAAACGGCATTTTCAAAGTGATGAACAAGTGAACGATAATCAAGGTTTACTGTTCCAACAAGTGCATATTTACCATCAATCAAATATGTTTTTGCGTGTATAAAGCCTGGGGTGTATTCGTATATTTTAACACCTGCGTCAAGCAAGCGTTGATAGTAACTTTTTGTCATTGAATACACTATCTTTTTGTCGGGAACACTTGGAACAATTATTCTAACATCTACACCGCGTAGCGCTGTGTTTTCAATGCTTTGGCATAATTCGTTATCTATAATCAAATATGGCGTAGTTATATACGCATAATCGTTTGCAACCGATAACATATTTTGGATTAGCACCTTTGAAACCCTTCTATCGTAAAGTGGTTTAGGTCCATCGCCAAACGGCACTATATAGCCATTATCTTTGACTTGTGTTTCAGGATAAGGGTTTTCTGGCATTATTAATTCATCTTTAATGTTGCTACCATAATCAAACAAAAATAAAGATGTTAGCGTTTTAACTGCATCGCCTTCTAAACGAATTGCACTATCCTTCCAGTAACCAAAACGGGGTTTTAAGTTAGCGTATTCGTCGGCAATATTTATTCCACCTGTGTATGCTATTTCGCCGTCAATAACGGTTATTTTGCGGTGTGAACGGTTATTGAACTCACTATCGGCTTGTCCTTTAAGCCTTGAAAATGGCGTGGCTTTAATACCCATTTTATTAAGCAGTTTTGCATAGTTGCCTGGAAGTGTGTTCATACAGCCTATATCATCAAACACTATTCTTACATCTACGCCCTCTTTTGCCTTTTCTTTAAGCACTTCAAGCATAGTGTCCCACACCTTTCCTTGCTCTATTATAAAGTATTCCATTAGTATAAAGCGCTTTGCAGTTTTTAAATCTTTAATCATACTTTCAAAAGCCTTTTCGCCTGATGGAAAATATGTTTGATAAGTGTTTTTATAAAGTGAGCATTTTGATAAGTTGGTTATTAGTTTTGCTTGAGAATAGGCTTTAATGTCATTTGCTTTTAATTCTTCAAACTCTTTTTCATCATTTTTTATGTGGCACTTTTCTTTTATGTTTTTTAGCCTTTTAACATATCGTTTTTTTAGTTTTCTTGATGCGAAAATAAAGTATAACATAAAACCTGCTATGGGCAATACTAACACCACAAGTAGCCACGGAACTTTATAATCGGGGTTATCGTTAGATGCTATTATTTTTATTACGCAAGCAATTTCGGTTATATAAGCAAGTATATAAAAATATGGAACAACATAGCATAAAAATGCCACAATACCTATTATTGCAAGTATTTCAAAAATTGTTATAAGCATTGCAAAAATATACCTAACAGGTATAAAACTTATTTCTCTTTCTACAGTTTTATTAAGTTGCTTATATCTTAATTTCTTTTTCAAATTAATCCCCCCTTTGTAAAAGCCTAAAAGCGTAGCAAATTGCTACGCTTAATTATTATTAACCGTTTTTCGCCTTTTCAATACGCTCATTAGCCTTTGCGATTCTTTCGTTTGCAAGTTCTATTTGCTTTTCGCGTTCTTCTTGCATTTTTGCATTTCGCTCTGCTGGACTCATATGTGCATCATCCCAGTTCTTTTTAGCATCGGCTTTTGCCTTTGCAAAAGTTTTTGAACCACGGTTTTCTTCGAAGTTTGCTTTTGACTCTGCCTTTACTGCTTGAATATTAGCCTTATCAACTTCGTGTTGCGCTTTTGCACTTTTTTTCATATCGCCAAATGCTTTTTTGAAAAAATTAATCAATCCCATATTATCGCTCCTTAATTATTTTATATTACTTTCCTAAAAGTTCGCTTGAAATCTTAATAATTTCATCGCCATATTTCTTTTGCCTATTTTTTAATATTTTCTTGTAAATAAAATAGTTAACAGATACTGCAGTTATACCTACAAGACCTATACCGATACCAAGTGGCATTGCAAATGATAAACTTGCGCCTATCACTTTCATTGCTAAACTCATACCTGTTCCAAGAACAAGTGAACCTGCCGTGCCAAATATATATGAAAAGATTTTTGCAGGGCGTTTTACCTTTTTGTTTAATGCAGTTAATTCATCAAACTTGGTGGGTTCGTTTTCAATATAGTCTTTTTGGATTTTCTTTGTGATTTCAATTTGTTC
>JAFTSI010000041.1 GCA_017467345.1 Clostridia bacterium | reverse complement strand
TATTGATACAATATACCATAGGTAAAACCGCAACTACTTTTGAAATCCCAAATAGCGTAACAAGTATAGGTTCTTATGCGTTCTATATTTGCTATGGATTAGAAAGCATAGTAATCCCAAACAGTGTAACAAGTATAGGTTCTTATGCGTTCTTTTCTTGCGGTAGTTTAACAAATATAGAAATTCCAAACAGCGTAACCAATATAGGTGATAGTGCTTTTGTTAGTTGTCGTAGTTTAACAAGTATAACGGTAGATTCAAATAATGCAAACTATAAAGATATAGATGGTAACTTATGTAGTAAAGATGGAACTATATTAATACAATATGCCATAGGTAAAACCGCAACTACTTTTGAAATCCCAAACAGCGTAATCAGTATAGGTGATAGGGCGTTCGAACTGTGTGATGGTTTAGAAAACATAGAAATCCCAAACAGCGTAATCAGTATAGGTGCTTTGGCGTTTCGTGGTTGCTCTAGTTTAACAAGCATAGAAATACCAAACAGCGTAACCAGTATAGGTGTTTCTGCGTTCGAAATGTGTGATGGTCTAGAAAGCGTATTAATCCCAAACAGTGTAACTAGTATAGGTTCTTATGCGTTCTTTTATTGCCGTGGTTTAACAAATATAGTAATACCAAACAGCGTAACAAGTATAGGTAAAAGTGCGTTCTGGGCTTGCGATAATTTAACCATATACTGTGAGGCAAGTAGCAAGCCAAGTGGTTGGAATAGTGATTGGAATCCTGATAATAGACCAGTAGTTTGGGGACATACGATAGAAGAATAGAACAACATAAAACCAAAAAGCGATGGAAAAATCCATCGCTTTTTTTTGTTTGTCGTTTTGTGTTTGTTAATATATGCTTTTTCCTTTGCTATCAATAGCAACTATAACGGGAAAATCTTTTATTTCAAGTTTATATACTGCTTCGCTAAGTAGTTCACTAAATGCAACCACTTCGCATTTAGTAATTTTGCTTGCATATAACGCGCCTAATCCACCAAGAGCGGTAAAGTAAACGGCATTGTTTTTTACTAATGAATTAACAACATCACTATTTCTATCGCCTTTACCTATAATGCATTTAAGCCCTAAATCAAGAAGTTCAGGTGTAAACTTATCCATACGGTATGAAGAAGTTGGTCCTGCGCTACCTATGGGCTTATCGTTAGGTGCAGGGCAAGGTCCAACATAGTATATGCATTGATTATTAATATCAAAGGGCAAAGGTTTGCCATCTTCTAAAAGTTCGTGCATTTTTTTATGCGCTGCATCTCTTGCCGTGTAAACCGTGCCAGAAAGGTAAAGGGTATCGCCTGCGCATAAACTTTTTAATTGTAGCAAATCACAAGGTAAGGTTAAACTTTTCATTAAAGCACCTCACTTTCAAGGCGAACACAATGGCATTGAATATTAACTGCCACAGGCAAGCCTGCAATATGCGTGGGGTAGGTTTCAATGGCAACACCTATTGCCGTGTTTTTACCCTTAAACCCTAAAACACCTATATCTAACTTGTTAACTTTATCAAGTATTTTTAATTCAAGTTGTTTAACATCACTTCTATCGCTAAAAGTTCCAACAGGCCTTGTTAGTGCCTTTTTAGCAAGGTATGCACACTTGTCAAAACTGCCACCTATACCAACACCAATATATACTGGTGGGCAAGGCTTTGCGCCTGCCTTTTTAACTTGATTAACTACTGCGTCAACAATACCATCTTCGCCGTGGGCAGGGGTAAGCATAAAAACTGCGCTCATATTTTCGCTACCAAACCCCTTTGGTAAAAAGGTAATTTTAACCTTATCGCCACTAACAATTTCGGTATGTATCATAGCGGGGGTATTATCTTTTGTGTTTACGCGTGTTAAAGGGTCAACAACCGACTTTCTAAAAAATCCATCTTCATATGCGCGCCTAACACCACAATTTATGCTATCTTCTAAAAGTTCGCCATCTAAAAACACTTCTTGACCTATTTCAAGCATAACGCAAGCAAGCCCAGTATCTTGGCAAACGGGAATATTTTCCGTTTTAGCAATTTGGTTGTTTTGCAAAATGTTATCAAGCGCAAACTTAGAAAGGTTTTCCCTTTCTAATTGCAAAGCATCTTTAATCGCCCTTTCACAATCGGGTGTTAAAGAGTTGCAGGCTTTAAGCGCCAAGCGATAAACTGCATTTTCAATTTCTTTGGTATTTAAAACTCTCATACGGCAATTATAACACATATAAATAAAAAATGTAAAAACAATTTACTATTTTATACTTTTATTGTAAAATATTTTTATATGAAACTTTTTAACCTTTCAAAAGAACAAACAGGGGGCTTATATTTTTCCCTTTTAATATCGCTATACTGCGTGGTGCTATTTATCGGCCAGTCAATAATAATGGCTTGCGTTACCGAAAACACTTTTGGCTTTTACGCGTTAAGTTATGCCTTGCCACTTATTGCGCTATCTTTATGCGTAATTTTGCACGGCAAGAAAAATGCGCCCGTGTTTTCAAAACCTATAATAAATAAAAACCTACGCATAACTATACCCATATCGCTAATTTTAGCATTTGGTATGTTTTTTGGGCTTGGCTTTGTAAACGGGTTAGTGGTAAATGCCTTTGAAAGTTTAGGCTTAAAGGTAAACTCAACAAACTTAATAATAAACGGAACATTAGAATACTTATTCTATATATTAGTAGTGGCAATTTTACCTGCGCTTTTAGAAGAACTATTTTTCCGTAAACTTTTAATTGATAACTTCTTATCGCTTGGAAAACCCCTTGCCATAATACTTTCGGCATTTTTATTTGCAATATACCACGCATCTGTTTCGCAACTAATTTACCAGTTTATTTATGGATTACTTTTAGGCTTACTATATGTAAAATCAAAAAGTGAACTTCCAAGCATTTTCGCGCACTTTATAAACAACTTCGCCGTGCTTTCGTTTACCTATTTTAATGTAAACATTAACCTTTCTTCGCCACTACTAATTAGTTTAGGTTTAGTGGCGCTTGTGGGCGGTGTTGTTTGGCTACTTTTAATAGATAGAAAGGGCGAAAAGTTAGAACCCACAGGCAAAAAATCGCAAGCCGTGTTGTATTCAGGGTTTGGGATATTTATTTGTTTAACACTAATGATAGCAAGTCTTTTTATGTAGGTGAAATATGTTAAAAATTAAAATCGTTTGCGTTGGCAAGGTAAAAGAAAACTACTTTCAATCTGGCATTGATGAATATTTAAAGCGCATAAGTAGATTTGCCGATATTAAACTAATAGAACTTGTAGAAGAAAACTATAAAGAAGTAAACGAAGGTTTAATAGAAGTAATAAAAGAAAAAGAAGGTGAGCGCATACTTTCAAACCTATCGGGCTATGTGTTTGCCACGGCTATTGAAGGCAAAAACTATTCAAGTGATGAACTTGCTAAAAAACTTGATAATTTATCGGTATCTGGGATAAGCGAAATAACTTTTGTTATAGGTGGTTCGTATGGGCTTTCAAACAAGGTAAAAAGTAGGGCAAACGAACTTTTATCGTTTAGTAAAATGACCTTTCCACACACAATGTTTAGGCTAATGCTTTCAGAGCAAATATACCGTGCACTATCAATAAACAATAACATTAAGTATCATAAATAAAATTAGCGCATACCTATAAGGTATGGTAGAAAAAATTAGAAACTATTATTTAACTTTTAAGGGCGAAAAGGGTATATACGGAAAAAGCCACTTTAATAGAGATTTATACTATATTAAAGTTTGCAAATCGCCTTTCCCAAAACTTATAGTTCAATACTCAATTCACGCAAGGGAATATATAACATCTTTGCTATCGCTAAATCAAATAGAACACTTTATTAAGTTTGGCAAAAAAGGCACGGTTTACTTTTTGCCATTAACTAACCCTGATGGCGTTGATATTTGTGAAAAATATAACCCACTATATAAAGCGAACGGCAGGGGCGTAGATTTAAATGTAAACTTTCCTGCAAAATGGGGGCTTGGTAAAACAAACCAAATAAATTGTGGTGCAGAAAACTTTATAGGCGAATACCCTTTAAGCGAATTAGAAAGCAAAGCGCTTTGCGATTTTACCTTAAAAGTTAAACCAAACGCCACCGTTAGTTATCATAGCAAGGGCGAAGAAATATACTGGCACTTTATGCAAAGTGGCAAGCGAAAAGAAAAAGATTATCGCCTTGCTAAACTTTTAGCAAAATCCACAGGCTACGCATTAAAAGAAACACCATATTCTTGTGGTGGGTATAAAGACTGGTGTATTGAAACACTTAAAATACCATCTTTTACCATAGAAGTTGGTAGCGATAATTTAACTCACCCTATAAAGGAAGAGCATTTACAAAGCATTTTTGAAAAAAATAAATGGGTAATAAATATTCTCACTGAGAAGTTATGAAAGAAGAATATATGCGCCTTGCCATATTGCAAGCAAAAAAAGCCGAAAAGAAAGACGAAGTTCCTATCGGCGCAGTAATAGTATTAAACGGCAAGGTAATTGCAAAGGGCAAAAACCTAATGGAAAAAACTCAAATGGCTACGCGCCACGCAGAGATGGTTGCCATAGACAAGGCTTGCAAAAAACTTAAAAGTTGGCGTCTTGACGGCGCAGAAATATATATCACGGTAGAGCCGTGCGCAATGTGTGCAGGCGCAATAGCCAACGCGCGCATAAAAAAGGTGTATTTTGGCGCGTATGAGCATAAAAGTGGCTGTGCAGTAAGTAAATATCCAGTTTTAAGCGATAACGGATTAAATCATACGGTAGAATACGAAGGTGGGGTTTTGCAAGAAGAATGCGAAAACCTTTTAAAAAATTATTTTAAAGCAAAGAGAAAAGCCAAAAAGTCTTGACTTAAAATTAAAGATGTAATAGAATAGGAGCGTGGCACTTTTGTACACAAAGTTACAATAGGAGAAAAAGTTAAATGATTACACACGGAAACAAAATTGAACTACTTGCAGGCAACTCTAATCGTGAATTAGCAGATGCTATTGCAAAAGAACTTAACTTAAGCGTAGCCGCAGCGGAAGTTGGCAAGTTTTCTGATGGCGAAATAGCAATCAGTCTTCCCAACACGGTAAGAGGTAAAGATATATTCATTATTCAATCAACTTCTTCACCCGTAAACGACAACCTTATGGAACTTATGATTATGATTGATGCTTGTAAGCGTGCATCAGCAGGTCGTATAACAGCAGTTATTCCATACTTTGGATATGCAAGGCAAGATAGAAAGGCTCGCCCAAGAGACCCAATTACTGCAAAACTTGTAGCCGACTTATTAACTACTGCAGGTGCAGACAGAATACTTACAATGGATTTACACGCAGCGCAAATCCAAGGTTTCTTTGAGATTCCAGTAGACCACTTATATGGCGCACCCTTACTTGCAAGATACTATAAAAACAAAATGAACGAAGACTGGGTGGTAGTTTCACCTGATGTAGGAAGCGTTGCAAGAGCAAGAAACTTCGCATCAAGAGTAAACGCACCTATCGCAATCGTAGATAAGCGTCGCCCCAAAGCAAACGCTATTGAAGTTATGAATATAATCGGTGATGTAAAGGGTAAAAAATGCTTGATGGTTGACGATATGATTGACACCGCAGGCACTATTTGCCAAGGCGCAGAAGCATTAATGAAAAACGGCGCAGCAGAAGTGTATGCTTGTTGTTCGCACGGTGTTCTTTCAGGTCCTGCTCTTGAAAGAATTGAAAAGAGCGCGATTAAAGAACTTGCAATCTTAAACACTATTGATATGCCAGAACATATCAAAAATCACCCCAAGATTAAAGTGTTATCAGTTGCAAAAATCTTTGCAAAGGCAATCACCACCGTTTACAGCGACTCTTCGCTTTCAGCAATTTACGAAGACTAATTAAAGAGTTTAGAAAAAGCCGTGTCTTAATAGATTCGGCTTTTTTGATAAAGGGGTTAAAATGAAAGTAGTAGTAGGATTAGGCAATCCTGACCTAAAATACCAAAACACCTTTCATAATTTAGGATTTATGGCACTTGATAGGGTGGCAAACCTTTTGGGTGCAAATTTTACAAAAGAAAAGTTTCGCTCAATAATTGCCGAAACCACTATAAATGGCGAAAAGGTATTGCTTGTAAAACCACAAACCTATATGAATTTAAGTGGCGAAGCCGTTAGAGAGATTGTAACCTTTTATAAACTTGACCTAAACGACCTAATCGTTATTTATGACGATTTTGACTTAAAGGCAGGCGAACTTCGTATCCGTGAAAACGGTTCGGCAGGCACTCACAACGGTATGCGAAACATCATATCGCTATTAGGTAGCGAAAAGTTTAGTAGAATACGCGTTGGCTTTAAGCCTGAAACCAACATACAAATCCCGCTTATTGACCTTGTTTTATCTGGCATTAAACCCGAAGATAAACCATTATTTAACAGCGTGCTTGACCTTGCGGGTAGCGCTGGGGCAGACTTTGCGAAAGGCGCATCCGTTCAAGAAATAATGAGAAAATATAACCGAAAGAACTAACGAAAAATGCCACTTGGCAAAATCGGTTAATATATATGTTTTTTGAACTTTTAAAACTAAATACCGAAGTAGGTTCAATAGGTGAACTTACAAGTTTTTACCACCAAGGCGTGCCTTCGGTGGCGTTCGGCGTTACGGAAGAATATAAAGCGTATATACTATCAAGCATTGATTTGCCACTATTAGTGGTTGAAAAAGATAGTTTTACTGCAAAACGCACGGCAGAAAAACTTCAAGCCTTTGGCAACAAAAAGGTAGTTTGCGTTCCTGAAAAAGATGAACTACTTATAATGCTTAAAGGCAGTTCAAAAGAAATAACATACGAAAGGCTTGTCGCATTAAACGAACTTGGTAGCGCAGACATTATAGTTGCGCCCTTTGAAACACTTACCCAAAACTTTCCAAAAAAACTTGCCACATTAAATCTAATAAAGGGTAAAGACTATCAACGCGATTATTTACTTTCAACACTTCGCGAAATGGGTTATAAAAGGGTAGAAAGGGTGGAAAGCAAAGGCACATACTCACTTCGTGGCGATATTTTAGAAGTGTTTGCTATAAACTGCGAAAACCCCGTGCATATTGATTTTTTTATGGACGAAATTGAAAACATAAAATCGTTTGATTTAGAAAGCCATAAAACCATAAGCGCACTAAACCAGTTAAGCATATACCAAGCGCAAGAGTTTATTTTTAGCGAAAGCGACCTAACGGTTATTGAAAATGCCGTGGCAGAAGAAGTTGTTACTGCCGATTATAAAAGGAGTGTAAGGCTACGCGAATTGCAAGATAGGGTAAACTCTGCAATAGAAACGGGAAGTTTTGATGAACTATCATTTGCAAGTTGTTTATTGAGTTCAAGTGTTAGGTTTACCGAACTCATAAAAGAAAACACGGTGGTAGTGTTTAACGAACCAAAACGCATTTACGAAACGGCGCTTGCCGCAGAAAAGGAGTTTTTTGGCAGGAGTAAAACACTAAAAGATAGTGGGGAGTGTTTTTCGTTTAGCGAACAAAATAAAATGAGTGTAGAAGAAACACTTGATAAATTAAAACGCTATTCTCATCACGCACTTCAATCACTAACTACTGCCGTTCCATTTTTTTCACCCCTTAAAAGCGTTACCCCTAAATGTGGTAGTGTTGCCGACTACAAGTTTGATATTAACGAACTGTTCGTTGACCTTAAAAACTGGCAACGCACAGGCTATAAGATAGCAATATTTACAGGCTCAAACGAAAAGAGCGAAAAACTGTTAGATACCCTATCTCAAAACGGAGTGTTTTCAGCGCACAACTCACCATTAAAAGAAAGCAGAATATCGGTGTTTGACAATGCTTTTGATTTGAGTTTTATTGACCACGAACAAAAAACGGTTATAATAGGTGCGCGCTCACTTTATGCAAGAAAGAGTGAAAGGGTAAAGCGCATACCTAAAAAGTCCACCTTCTTTACTGCGCCTGAAACTGGCGACTATGCCGTTCACGAAGTGCACGGTGTGGGCAAAGTGCTTGGCACAAAACGCATATCAAGCACCGAAGGCACAAAAGACTATGTAGCAGTAGAATACCGTGGTGGAGATGTTTTATATGTCCCCGTTGAACAACTTGATTTATTAACAAGGTATTTAGGTAAAGAAAAATCGCCGTCATTATCAAAAATAGGTGGCGCAGATTTTGATAGGGTTAAAGAGCGCGTTAAAAAGAGCATTAAGGCAATGTCTTTTGACCTTAAAAGGTTATATGAAGAGCGAAACTCTGCAAAAGGTTTTGCCTTTCCCATAGATAAAGAAATGCTTGACCTATTTATAGCAAACTTCCCCCACGAAGACACCGAAGACCAAATTACTGCCACCGAAGAAATAATAGAAGATATGCAAAGCCCCAAAGTAATGGATAGGCTTATTTGTGGTGATGTTGGGTTTGGTAAAACGGAAATTGCCCTGCGCGCAGTATTTATTGCCGTGCTAAGTGGAAAGCAAGCGTGTATGCTTGCGCCAACCACCATACTCACAGAGCAACACTTTCAAACGGCTATATCAAGGCTAAAAGAGTTTGGCGTTAAAATCGCCTGCCTTAATAGGTTTAGAACCCCGCGCGAAACGGAAGAAATATTAAAGGGCTTAAAAGAAGGCAATATTGATTTTGTAATAGGCACTCATAAACTGCTTGGCAAGGGCATTGAGTTTGCCGATTTAGGGCTATTGGTATTAGATGAAGAACAGCGCTTTGGTGTAGAGCATAAAGAAAAAATTAAACTGTTAAAGAAAAATGTAGATACCCTAACTTTAACTGCAACACCTATTCCAAGAACATTGCATATGAGTTTATCGGGTATAAGACCTATAAGCACAATAAACACCCCACCAAAAAAACGCTTACCCGTTCAAACTTATGTTTGTGAAGAAAGCGATAAACTTATAACTGATGCCATTTATCGCGAAGTAAACCGCGGTGGACAATGTTTCGTGCTATATAACAGGGTAGAAACCATATATAATTTTGCCGATAAACTGCAAACACTTATGCCAGATATAAAGTTTGTGGTATGCCACGGCAGAATGGAAGAGCGATTTTTAGAGCGCAACATAATGCAGTTTTACTCTGGCGAAAAGCAAGTTCTAATATCAACCACCATTATTGAAAATGGTATTGACTTGCCAAAAGCCAACACACTTATAGTAATCGGCGCAGATAAAATGGGCTTATCAACACTCTACCAACTTAAAGGCAGGGTAGGTCGTGGCGATAGGCTTGCCTATGCATACTTTACCTTTAAGGAAGACGAAGTATTAACCGAAACTGCATACCAACGATTAGATGCCATAGTAGAGTTTGCCGAAATGGGTAGTGGCATAAAGGTAGCAATGCGCGATTTAGAAATCCGTGGCGCAGGCAATGTGCTTGGCGCAGAGCAACACGGTCATATGGATAAAATAGGCTATGAGTTATACTCAAAACTATTAAAGAGCGAACTTGAAGGCATAGAAGAAACCGTTCCAGAACTTGATGTAATGGTAGACGCATTTATTCCAGAGCGATACATTGAAAGCAACTCTGCAAGAATGGGCGCGTATAAAGAGATAGCCGAAATTCGCACGGAAAGTGAAGCAAACGAAGTTAAAGAATACCTAAAAGCATCATATGGCGAACTGCCACTTGAAGTAGAAAACCTCATTGATATAGCAGTGGTTAAGTTTATGGCAATGAAGTTAGGGGTAAGCGAAATAGTAGTTGCAAAAAATAGTGGAAGTTTAACATTTAGTTCAATGAAACCGTTTGAGAACGCGCAGTTTATGAACGCAGTAGAAAAGTTTTCTAACGAAACGGTGCTTAATTTTAGCGACACGCCTAAATTAGAGTTCAAAAAAGGCAATGCAAAAAATGCGATAGTGCTATCAAGAATACTTGCCTTTTTAATAGAATGCGTAGGTTAACAAAAAAAGCCTACAAAAAAAGGGAAAAGGCAGGCTAAAAGTTTATAAAAAATCTAAAAAAAGATTGATTTTTTTTAACTAATAGTATATACTTTATGGGTATAGTAATTTAAAGTAAAACGGGGAGACCTTTTTATGAAAAAAAGATTTGTTGCAATCATATCGTCGGTTCTTGCGCTTTTAATGTGCATATCGGTAAGCGGTTGCAAACTTATAAGAACAAATAATAAAGCAGACCTTGCTCAAACGGTAGCAACTGTTCAAATTAGTGAAGATGCTCCAAAAGATGAAATCAAAAAGCAAGAAATGGTAATGTCGTATATCAACTACGGCTACTATGCATACTCTGGCTATTCTGCCGAAGTAGTATTCAAAACCATTATCAAAAACTTGGTAAACAGCCGTATTCTTGTTCAAAACGCAATGAAAGAGTTTGATGGTGGCGAAGCGCCATTTAACACCGTTTACAAGAACGCATCTATTACCGATAAGTGGAACCCTGAAAGGTATTTAACCACCGAAAACGAAATGGACGGAACTACTTTAGTTAAACTTTCGGCAGTAAAAGAAATTGAATACCAAAGCATCAAGCATATGAACGACTTTGTTAAGGGCTATGTAGAAGCCGAAGAACAAGGCGTTAGCGATACTTTAACCGAAAGTGCAAGAACTGCACCTACCAATGCTCAAAACAACGAAACTGTTTCAGAACAAGAAAAACTTGATTATATCGCAAAGGGTATTGACACAGGCGCAAACGACACCAAGGTTCGCACGGCATATGCAAATGTTCTTAAAGTATTAAAGAACAACGAACTTTTAGGCGACGATTATGATGGCGACATCAAAAAGAGCGACTATTATAAAAATGTAGTTAAAAGTTATCAAGAAAGCAAAATTATTGAAATATACGAAGATTGCATAAAGAGCGCAGAAAGAAGTAAAATCACTCTTAACGATTTGAAAGATAACTACCTTGAAATGTATGAAGAACAACAAAACTTCACTAATAGCGAATTTGCAACTGCAATTTCAGGCGCAACTTACGATAACCCAATCGTTTACCTACCAAGCGGTGGCTACGGATTTGTATATAACCTACTTCTTGGCGCAAGCGAAACTCAATCAAGTTTAATTAGCGCAATTGAAGGTTCAAAATCTCAAAAGAGTGTAGAACGCAGGGCAATCCTTGAAGGCTTAACTGTTAAAGACCTTCGTTCAAGTTGGATTTTAGCAGGCTACGATTTTGATGCAACAACCAAAAAGTTCACAGGCGATTACACCTTAACCGATAGCGCAAATTCACTTCCCTTTAACGGTGATGTAGAACTTGTAAAAGCAAAAGATGAAGAAAAGGGCACGCCCGCTGAATACAGATTAAAGGCAACCGAAATGGGTCTTAAAGAGTTCGTAGGCTATATGAATAACTATTTATTTGGCGACGAAACTGTTGGTGTTGAAGGCACGGGCGATATTTATAGAACTTACGGCACGGATACAGAGCCAGTAGAGTTTGAAGAAAAAATAGGCGAATTACTCTTTGCTTATTCAACCGACCCAGGCTCACTTAACACCTATAAAGGCTATGTAATTTCACCAAGCATTTTAGGTCAAGAAACTTATGTTCAAGAGTTTGCTGATGCAGGTAGAGAACTTATCGCAAGCACCACCAAGTATAACTACTCAATGGTTGCAACCGATTATGGTTATCATATAATGTTCTTTATCAAAGAACTTGATGTTAATACAGGATATGCAACTCTTGAAGATTATCTTAACTACTTAAAGGCAGATAAGGGTGGCTTTGCAAGTTGGGATGAATACTATGCCGATATGCTTGCAAACTGGACGGATGAAAATGCCGATACCGATTTCTATTTATATAAACTTCAAAACTTATATTCAGAAAAAACGGTAGCCACAAAACTTTCAAATGTTGAAAGTAGCATAATTGAAACCTATCGCAAAGATACATCTAAAGTTAAGATTTACCAAGATAGATTTTCTGATTTATTAGAACAATAAAAAATAAAAGGCAAAACATAAATGTTTTGCCTTTTGTGTAAAATGATATGATACTATACTTAGATACCGAAACAACTGGATTATACCCAGGTCAAATATGCCAACTATCATACATAATGCAAACAAAAGATAAAACAGTTGCAAAAAACTTTTTCTTTTCGGTTGATTTTGTAGAGCCCAGCGCACAAATGGTGCACGGCTTTTCTGCTGAACTTTTAGAAAAACTATCAAATGGCAAGTGCTTTGGCGCCTTTTTAAGTGAAATTGAAAGTGATTTCAATAATGCAAACTGTATTGTTAGCCACAACACTTCTTTTGACTTTATGTTTTTGAAAAAAGAGTTTGAAAGAGAGAATAGTGAGTTTATAGCAAATAATTCCTTTTGCTCAATGAAAAACACCGTTGCGCTATGCAAATTGCCACGCAAAAACTCCAAGGGCTATAAATACCCAAAATTAGCAGAACTTTGCACATTTTTAGGGGTTAGTGAATTAGATATTGAAAGGGCATCAAAATCGCTATACGGCTCAAACTTTTCTTTTCACGATGCAAGGTTTGATACCGTTGCTTTATACTTAGCAGTAAATAAGGGCATTAACTCTCATAAAGAGTTTACTTCCTTAAAGGAATATTTATGATAAAAATAGAAACGCATTGTCATACATATCTTGGTAGCCCTTGCGCCACGGCTTTTCCCGAAACACTTATAAAAGAATATAAAGAAAAGGGGTATGGTGGCGCAGTTTTAACAAACCACTACTGCAAGGCATATTTTGACAACTATAAAGGGGAAACGGAACAAGAGAAAAAGCAGTTTTTTATTGACCTTATTGAAGATTTTGAAAAAACTGCGCACGAACTTAACTTTAAGGCATTTTATGGGGCGGAAATACTTGTTAAAACCACCGATAATGCTTTTCGTGAGTTTATTCTTGTTGGTTTTGATAAAGCCTTTATAATGGCAAATAAACCCTTATTTAATTATACGCAAACTGAACTTTTTGAAATTGCCGAAAAAAACCGTTTCTTTTTATATCAAACCCACCCTCAACGCAAAACCATAGTGTTTGGCGACACTAAGTATATGCACGGCGCAGAGAGTTTTAATGGGCATATAAACCATATAAATCGCAACGAACAGGCATTAGAGTTTATAGAAAAGCACGGGCTTAAAAAGATGAGTGGAACTGATTATCATGATGCAGGTCAACCCATAACGGCAGGTATTTATATACCAAAAGGTATAAATGATAACCTATCGCTTGCAAATTATTTAAGAAATAATCAACCCAAATTAATTTGTGACGAAGATACTTACAAACGATTGTTAAGGAAAAAGAAAGAATTATGAGTTTAAGTTTTTTAGATGTATTGCTAACCGTGGTATCGTTAGTAATACTAATGATACCAGGCTTTATATTTGCCAAAACCAAATTGCTTGGCGAAACGGGCGATAAGGTGCTATCTAATTTAGTTTTGTATGGCTGTCAATCAATGCTAATGATTATGGGCTTTCAAAAAACAGGGTATAGAAGTGAAATAGCATTAAATATGCTTATTGTTTTTGGCTTGGCACTTGCCGTGCATTTAATAATGATAGGTATAGTATATTTGGTAATAAGAAACAAAGATGGTGAAGAAAAGCGAAAAGTTGCCCGTTGCGCAAGTGTATTTTCCAACTGTGGGTATATGGGCATACCTTTTTTAACTATGCTTTTTGGCAATAACGGTGAAATATTAATTTACGCTTCTATGGTAATTGCCGTTTTTAACATATTTAACTGGACTTTCGGTGTGTATATGATAACGGAAAACAAAAGCGATATATCAATTAAAAAGATAATATTAAACCCCGTTATAATATGTATTGTAATAGGTATGATAACCTTTTTTGTAGCCAAAACCCCACTTGTTGATTTAGCCGAACAAGGCTCTATTATAGACAAAATACTTGAACTATTAATAAAAGCCATAAACTTCCTTGCCGAAATGGTAACCCCATTATCAATGATAGTAATAGGTATGCGCCTTGCAAATGTAAAGCCCAAAGCCTTGTTTTTAGATAAATGGGCATATTTTACAAGCCTACTTAAACTTATAGTAATGTCGTTAGTAAGTATGCTTGTTGTGGGTTTCTTACCTGTAAGCGAAACTATAAAATACGCAGTATTCTTCACATTGTCAATGCCAAGCGCAACGGGAACGGTAATGTTTGCCGTAAGGTTTGGTGGCGATAGCGATTCGGCATCAGTATTCGTATTGCTTTCAACCGTTTTATCAGTAATAACAATTCCATTAATGTTCCTACTCTTTAACGGCGTAATTCTTGCAATCTAACTAAATAAAAAAAGAAAACGCCCTGAGCAATCGCTCAGGGCGTTTTTATTTAACTATTAAAGGTTAATAGTTACATATTTAGCAAGTCCTTCATCAATAAGTTCTTCGTCGGTTTTAGCAGGGAACTCATAATTTTCAGGGATATAATCCTTTTTCTTTACAAGTTCTAAACTACCGAATAAAATATCTGCAAGTTCCATTGCTCTCTTTAACCCTCTTTCAGATTTAATCTTAACCATAGTGGGGGTTGCTTCGTATTTCTTGGTATCGCTCATATCTTTTGCAAAATACTTGGTGTCAACATATTCGCTTGGATTTAACGCATAGAAAGCAACAAGTGTTTTACCACGAACTGCAAGTTTAATACGGGGGAGCCTTCCAGATGAGAAAGTATCGCTATTCCAACTTGTTCTTGAATATACTTTCTTGTAAGAGAGTAGGTGTTGCTTGAATTGATTATAGAAATCTTTAACTTCATCACTTGCGCCACACATCTTAGCCACAAAACTCTTTTTAAGGCTTGTAGTGCCTTCGTTTTCTTCGTCAGTAGTAGCAACTACTTCTTCGGTAGCAGTAGTTTTGGCAGGTGCTTCAACTACTTCTTCGGTGGTGGCAGGGGTGGGTTCTTCAATAACAGCCTTTGCTTCTTCAATTAAATCTTTAATACCATCTTCGTCGTTGGTGTTAATACCAGACCTATCTGCATCAAGCGCGATAATTCTTGGTAAACGCTTAATCCAAACAATATCTTTGAGTGAGTAACTGAAAATATGATATTGCGCTTCGCAAGCATTACAAGTAAAGTCGGTTTCTTCGGGAGAAACAAGCCTTGAACCACAAAGTGGGCAGTATCTTGAATGGATTGAACCAGCGCCTTCAACGATAAGCATAGTAGATTTAAGCAAGAACTTTAATGTAGGAATAGTATTGCTTAAAACAGGTTGAACGGTGTAAACATTTTGTTCGGTTGCGCCTTCAATATTAGTAATAAGGAAGGTGCCCATAACTGCTTCATCTTGTTCTTCAACAAGTTTTTTAGCAAACGCATCAGGGCTTTCAAAGTTATCAAGTTTTTCAGCAAGAGTTTTATCAACTACTTTTAATATATAGTTACCAACATTTCCGTCAGCCGTTTCGGTTACGGTAACACCTATTTCGTCTTCACTCTTTTGGGTGATAGTAACGGTAAATGGCTCTTTAATAAAGTCAAGTTTTTCAAACTTAAGATGCGCAGAGTTGTTAATTAAAACTTCTTGGGTATCTTCGCTTGGGGTAAATCCTAAATCAACAAGTGCCTTGAAAAGGTTAACTTCAACAAAACCATAATACATCTTTCTTTCAGAAGTAATGATGGGGTCGCGGTTAAGGTAGTTGATATAGAATAGGTAGCAGTAGTTGTATTCTTTATCGTGTTGCAAAATGTTAGTAGCAATAAGGTTAAGGAAGTTAAAGGGCTTAGCCTTTTTACAAGCCTTATACAAATCTCTACTCATTAAAATAGAAAGTTGTTTCTTAGATTTAATGAGAGATGCAATTGCGTTTACTAAAGGTTGTTTAATAGAGAGAAGAACGGGTAATCCGTTGCAAGCATCACTATAATCAACATATTCTTTTGCAGTTAAACCGATAAGGTCCATACCGCTAATTTTACGGTTTAAGGTTTCAAGTTCTGCAACTAAATCGCTAAGTTTTTTCTTAACAACATCATTAACGATATCAATAAGCGCAGTAATGAAACGGTTTTCGTAAATAGCAAGGTTATCTTCGTGAACATAAGCGTGCGCGTATTCAAGCGCAGTTTCGCCATCTTTAATTCTCCATAACTTGTCGTCTTTATAGTTAAGGCGTAGCGATTCGTTGTCCATTTTAGAAGCAACTGCTACATTTTGAATAAGTTCTTCTTTCTTTAAGAAGATGTGTGGTTCTTTAAATATAGCGCGAAGGTGATTAATAAGGGTAGCAATATCATCTGCGAAAACTAAATCGTTAGTAATAACAGTTTCAATGCCATCTTCAACGGTATAGCCGAATCTACCTTCGTCCATATACTTAATAAGGTTGTTTAAGGTAACTTTATAACGACAGTTAGCAAGTTTTCTTGTAAATGTTTTTAATACTTGTAAATTATCTAAACTCATAAATTACACCAACTTTTTATTTAATTTTGCAATGAATTTTTCAGCCATTTTGAAAGTGCCCTTTCCGTAAAGGCTGTTAAGAAGTTTGGTAAGTTTTAATAGTTCGTCTTTAACATAGTCTTCGTAAACACCTCTTAACTTACGCAATACCTTGGTAGTGAACATAAAGTCAAGCGCTTCTTCTCTTGTTCCGCCCATAGCAACATAAACGGGAACGAAGTTATTGATTTGCACCATAACACGGTTACCGAAACGAATATCAAACGCTTCGCTAACGAAATCGCAAACTTTTAAGAACTTAGCAGTATCTTCGTCGCTTAAACCCTTGCTTGGGTCTGCTTGCGCATCTTTGAACATTTGAACTAATTCATCTGCGCTAATTTCAATGGGGTCGCTATTATAATCACTCTTGATGGGTGAGAACCTTTCGTTAAAGTCAAGAATAACTGCACGGTCGTAAACCTTATCGGTGATGGTAAAGGTTGAGTCGTCGGTGTTTGCAGTTCCAATAAACCAAGTGGTATCAGGAATAGTAGCATAACCACCTTCAAGTTTCTTGGGAAGAACTTGGTTAAGTTCAGGCTCATAAACTTTAATTTTCCAGTCTTCTGGTGGGTATTCCAAAATTGACAAGAAGTCTGCAAAATAGTATTCAATACGCGAAATATTCATTTCGTCAAGAACCATAAGGTTAGGGCGGCGTGAATAGTTAGCGTCGTAAAGGTTAAGTAAGAAGTCAGTCGTTTTAAAAGTTTTTGTGAATTCAGAATAGAAACCTAAAAGGTCGCTCTTATCTCTCCAAGTTGCTTGAACAGGTGAGAAGAACTTTTTACAGCCCGTGAATTCACTAAACATTCTTGGCATCATTGATTTACCAGTACCACTAAGACCTTCTAAAACTAAAAGCCTTGAAACTGATAAACCTGCAACGAATGAACGGATTAAAGGAAGTTCATAGTAAATCTTGAACTTATTGATAGCAAACGATTGGAATTGAAGAACAAACTCTTCAAGGGTTACGCCTGCTTCAGGAATATATTCTTGATTATCTTCTTCAACGATATCAATACCAGTAAGAGAGGGGAACATATCGTTGGGGTCAATAGGAACTTTTTTACCTTTGGCATTAACAAACGCGCCCGTGCTTGCAGTTACATTGATGGTAGTTCCTGCGCCAATACCACCTGCGCCAGCGCCACCTTCTTCGGGTTTTCCATCACGACGAATACTGTTAAGAAGTTTATAGCAGTAAACGGTGCAGTTTACCATAAATCCGATTACGGTAAATACAAGCGCAATTGCAAGGTAAATAAGAATAAACGCAAGTGTAGCAACAACGAAGAATATTACAAAGTATAAAATAAACCAACCAAGGTTTATGAACATACCTGCAACACCAGTTTGGCTTGGGTCAAAGTGCTTAAATGCGCCAAAGATAAAGAAAGAAGCGATAATTAAGCCCGAAATAAGGGTCATAATTAAAAACCAAATGAAGTTGCCTTTTCTTTTAGCCTTTTTTTCGTTAACTTCGTCGTAACTCTTTTTATCAACGATAGCGTTAATGATAAACCTTCTAAAAATATCGCCGATTACCAACACGCCAACGAACGCGATAATACAAATAAAGATATACCACGATTCTCTGCCGTAGTTGAAAACCTCGTCAATTTTCAAAAAGGTTACTACATCTTTCACGAACTTACTTTGCGTTAAGAAGGGGAACCATTTTTCGCGCAAAACATTATGTGGGTCAAAAAGTAAAATGGTAAATATCGCAACCGACATTAAAGTGAAAAGAAGTAAGTTACGGAAGATAGGTGACTTCAATGCTTTGATAAGCAATGAACCGGATGATTTTTTCTTATTTTCCATAAAAATCCGCATCTCCTACAAATTATTTTCCTATTAAGCCTATTATACAATAATAAACTATTAAATAGTTTAACAAAAAAAACAATATATGTCAATGGTTAATTTTTCAAAAATCGCCTTTTTTTAAATAAATATTTAAAAATGCCCCCTATAAACCAAAAAAGCGCCACCTTAAAAGGGTAGCGCCATAAATTAATCGGTTAAATAGAAAGTGCAAGTAGAAAGTTTTTTTCGCTTAATCTCAAAACACTTTCCGTTTTCGGCTTTAAGTTTTAACCCATCATTATATAAACATTTATCACAATTCCCACCTAAATGCTCTTTTACGGGGCAATGCCTAAAAGTCATTAACGGGAAGTCCCATTTTCCACTTTCTGCCGATATAAATGGCAGGTTAAATATGCTTGCCGTGTAAGAGTTATAGCAGTTTAGCCCTGCGCCTATAACTGCAATGTTAGCGATACTAAAAGCATAGTAGTTATTAGCCACCGTTTTAATGCCAGTTTTTTCAATAATTTTTTTAAGCAAAATTATATCCTTTTCAAGCGCAAAATTAGGCAAATCAAGTAATGGCGTTTTACCACAATTTTTGCAAGACTTAATAAACTTTTCTACTTCAACTTCGCTATAACTTTCAGGCGAATAAATAACAAACTTTTTAGTGTAATTATCCTTTATTTTGTCAACTATTTCATATTCGTAAAAATCAAGGTTTTTACTTGCGATTTTAAGTGTTTGTGTGCTTTTGTTTTTTCTGTAAAAATCAAAGTAAGAATTAACTAATTTTTCATAAACATTTCTTCTAAACTGGTTAAGTTTTGACTTTGGCAAAAACACATTTTCAAACCTTAAAAATGAAATGTTTGGAGTAAACAAATCGCTTTTATTAAAGCACTCTAAAAACTGCTCTTTTTGTAGGGGAGAGTTAATAGATTTTTGCGCCACTTCGCCAAGTATTTTTTCCCTTCCAAAAGGCGTGTTAATATAGGCAACAATCTCTTTATTTTCTATAACTTCAAGTTCAATATCAACACTCTTTTTTGGCATAAATAACTCTGCTAACCTTTCTTCTTCGCCGTCGGCAATAAGCCTTAAACTATCGCCAACTGCAAGGTTTTGAGTGGTGGTTAGCCTATACATATTATCACTAACTTTATTTATGTCAAAGGCAGATAGGGTAGTTTTTTCCCTTTCTAAACTATCAAAAACCTTAATGGTAGAACCCTTAGAAACATCAGTTTTAGCATTAAAAAACACTTCGTTAAACTTCTTTCCACCATTAATTTTAACAATTTTTCCCAAACTAATGCCTATGTGGTTTTGGTTTTTACTGTTAATAATGCTTTTATTTTCAAAATACCCAAAAGTGTAGCCCCTATTAAAAGCAAGGTCAATTTCCTTTTGATTATAACTAAGCCCATCAATCGCCCGTCTATACGCATTAGTAATTTTAGCAACATAATAGTTTCTACGCGCCCTGCCCTCAATTTTAAGCACCGAAACTCCTGCATCTTTAAGTTCATTAAGTTTATCAATAGTGCAAAAATCCTTTGCGCTTAAAAGGTATCCCTTTTTAACAGTTTTATCGCCACTTAAAAGGGAATAGGGCAAACGGCATAACTGCTTGCACCTACCACGGTTTCCACTTGCGCCTAAAAGCGCAGAACTCAAATAACAGTTCCCCGAAAAACTAACGCAAAGCGCACCGTGAGCAAAGTATTCAATCTCAATATCACTATTATCCCTAATTCGCTTAATCTCACTAAGTGGTGTTTCGCGCGCCAAAACCACGCGCTTAAACCCATACTTTTCTAAAAACCTAACCCCCTCAAGGTTATGAATACCCATTTGCGTGCTTGCGTGTAAAACAATATCGGGGTAGTTTTCATAAACAATTTTAGCAAGCCCTAAATCTTGCACGATAAAAGCATCTACGCCAAGATTATACGCGCAGATTAAAGTGTTTAGGGCAGACTGCAACTCATCATCACTAAACAAAATATTAATAGCAAGGTTAACCTTAACGCCAAAAATATGCGCCTTAACTACTGCATCTTTAAGCGTTTCTAAGGTAAAGCCTTGGGTATTGTTTCTTGCATTAAACTCATTAATACCCAAATACACTTCATCAGCGCCGTTATAAATGGCAGCATTAAGCCCTTGTATGTTTTGAACAGGTGATAATAACTTCATAATTAAAGTATAACATAAATTATAAATAATTCAAACTTTTATTTTGGCAAATATTGACTTTAAGGGCATTAATGATGTATCTTAATAAAAAAGAGTAAGGAATAAAAAAATGAAAATAGCAGTATTTATCGCAAACGGTAGCGAAGAAATTGAAACCATAACCCCCATAGATATTTTAAGGCGCGCAAACATTATCGTAGATGTAGTATCAGTAACCGAAAAAACGGTAAAATGTTCGCACGGTGTAGAAATTATAGCCGATAAAGTGATAAATGAAATTAACTTTGCCGATTATGATGGCGTTGTAATCCCAGGTGGAATGCCAGGCGCAACTAACATATCAAACTCAAAAATGGCAATAGACTTTATAAAACATTTGCTTGAAAATAATAAAATGGTATCTGCAATTTGCGCATCACCTGCCGTGGTGCTTGCAACCCATAACCTAACAAACGGCAAAAATCTAACCTGCTTTCCAGCGCAAGATTTTATTAACACAATAAAAAACTCAGGCGCAACTTACACGGCAAAAAGTGTAGAAATAGATGGCAACATAATAACGGCCAACGGCCCAAAAAGTGCTTTTGAATTTTCTATGCAAATATGTGCATATTTAGGTTTAACCCCAAAAATTTAAAAAATAATTTTATATTATGACAGGCTTGTGTCAAGTTAATGCGTTAAAATCTTCTTGTAATTAAAAAACAAGGAGATTTTTTTAATGACTGCGGTTTTTTGTTTAATAGGCTTTGCAATAGGGTTTGTAGATATAATGATTAAAAACTCAAAAAAATAGTTATATATTTTAATAGTGTGGTTTTCAAAGCAAAAAAAATATGATATAATAATTTTAAATAAAAAACATAGGGGCAATAAAATGCAAGCACTATTTAAAATTAGTTATGGATTATATGTATTAACTGCAAGAACAAACAAGTTTAACGGTTGTATAATAAACACCTTGTCGCAAGTTCAAAGCGCGCCAACACGCGTAAGCATAACTGTAAATAAAGATAACTACACCACAAAAATGATAGAAGAAACAGGTGTTTTTAATGTTTCAATAATAAACGAAAAAGCCGATTTTTCGCTTTTTGAAAGGTTTGGTTTTTCAAGTGGCAAAACCACCCAAAAGTTTACAGGTTTCACGGCTTTTAAAATGTCTAAAAACGGCTTGCCGTATATAACTGAAAATACCAACGCATTTATATCTTGCAAGGTAGTGTCTAAAACCGAATTAGACACGCACATATGCTTTATAGCCGAAATCACCGAAGAACAAGTTTTAAACGATATAAACTCTTTAACTTATGATGAATACTTTAAGTCGGTAAAACCCAAACCCGAAAGCAAGGGTAAATGGACTTGCAAAATATGTAATTATACTTATGACGGCGAAGTTTTGCCCGAAGATTATATTTGCCCAATCTGCAAGCACGGCAAAGAGTTTTTTATAAAAAAGTAAATGTATAATTATACAAAATAAAAAAAGGTATTGACACAAAAGAAAAAATAGTGTAAAATAAAAATAGTAACTATACCATACCAAACAATAAAAGGTTACTAAAATAAGGCTTTATGCCGAAAGCTCTATTCCCGTGTCGTAGACGCGGGAATATCTTTTTATAGGAGGGAATATGAATTATAGATTAGGGTTAGATATAGGGATAGCATCAGTAGGCTACTCTATAATAGAAACAGATGCGCATGGCGAACCGATACAAATAAAAGCCTTAGGCGTTCGCATATTTGATAAAGCAGAACCAAGTCAAGGGGGGTCTTTAGCAGAAGAACGCCGAATGTTTCGTGGTGCAAGAAGAAGATTGAGAAGAAGTGCTTTAAGAAAAAAAAGGGTGCTTGATTTATTAGAGAAAACTTTTAGTAAAGAAACGGCAGAAAAATCACAACTAAGCACAAGTGATATATATGAATTACGCTATCGTGGGTTAAATGAAAAGTTATCACTTGAAGAAGTTGGAAGGTTGCTTTTATATTTTGTAAAACATCGTGGTTTTTTGTCTAATAGGAAGTCTGAAAGCCGATCTAAAGAGGGTGGCGAACTTTTAAAAGCGACAAGTGCAAACTCTGCAAAACTAAGGGATTCAGGGTATAGAACTATAGGTGAAATGCTTTATAAAGATGAAAAGTATTTTCACTATGAAAATGGCAAAAAAACATATACCACTCGCAACAAAGAAGATAGTTATGAAAACTGCTTTATGCGTAATGATATAAAAGCCGAAATACTTGCAATATTAGAAAAACAACAAAGTTATGGAAAGATAACCAAAGATTTTATAGAAGAATATATAGAAATCTTTTATACTAATAGGAACTTTGATGAAGGTCCTGGTGCGCCAAGTAAATATCGTGGTGGTTTTGCCATCGGCACTTGTTCATTTATAAAGGGTGAACAGTGTGCGCCAAAATCGTCGTATACTTTTGAATATAGCACGGCACTACAAAAAATCAACAACTTAAAAATTGAAAGTAACGGAAATAGTAGAAGTTTAACACAAATTGAAAAAGATTTATTATACGATTTGGCAAGAACAAAAAAAGAATTAACTTTTACTGGAGTAAAGAAAGCATTATCGTTAGAAGCAGATGTAACATTTAATTTGGTAACCTATTCTAATCAAAAACCATCATCAGAAATTGAAAAGAAAACTAAACTTTTCTCAATGCAACGAAGTTATGATATAAGAAAAGAGTTGAACAAAGAAAATGCTAATAATATATACTTGCTTGATAATATAGCAGATATTTTATCTAAATATAAAAGTGATGACCGTAGAAGAGAAAACTTAAAATCTTTAAATCTTTTAAGCGAAGAAGAAATAGAGAATCTACTTTCATTAAATTGTGTGAAGTTTGCAAGAACAAGTATAAAGTTCTTAAAACAAATCTTGCCTTATTTAGAACAAGGTAAGAAATATAGCGAAGCCTGTTCTTTGGCTGGTTTTGACCATTCTAATTTGTTCGCTGATGCCACTCAAACACAACTTCTTAACACAAAAGAAGTGTTTGAACGCGTTCAAGAAATAAAATTTCCAGTAGTAAAGCGAGCCGTGTCGCAAACTATTAAAGTAATAAATGCAATCATAATCAAATATGGTTCGCCTATTGCTATAAATATAGAATTATCGCGTGATTTATCAAAAACTTTTGAAGAGCGCCGCATAATAGAAAAAGAAAATAAAATTCGCGCTCAAGAGAACGAAGGAATAATAGAACTCTTAAAAACGGAGTTTGGAATAGTATCGCCAACAGGTAAAGATATTTTGGTGTATCGTTTGTGTGAAGAACAAGGTGGTAAATGCGCGTATAGCTTAAAGCCTATAGAAAAGGATAGATTATTTGAGCCAAACTATGTTCAAGTTGACCATATCATACCTTACTCAAAATCTTTTGATGATAGTTTTAACAATAAAGTTTTAGTATTAACGAAAGAAAATCAAGATAAACGAAACAGATTGCCTTATGAATACTTTGGTAGTGATGAAACCAGATGGCAAGTATATGAAAACTTTGTTTTAGCACAGTATAGAGGCAATAGAGCAAAAACCCAACGCTTATTAAAGAAGAAGTTTACCGAAGATGACGCTAAGGCTTGGAAAGAGCGCAATCTAAACGATACCAAATATATAACTTCTGTCGTTCATGGAATAATAAAAGACCATTTATTGTTTAAATCTTCATCACTTTCTCAAAAGAAGAAAGTTATAGCCTTAAACGGCAAAATAACTTCATACTTGCGAAAAGTTTGGGGCTTAAACAAGGTTAGAGAAGATGGCGATAAACACCACGCATTAGATGCAACTGTTATCGCTTGTGTTACCGATGGTTTAATCCAAAAAATAACAAAGTTTCATCAAAACAAGGAACGCTTTATTAAATCTGGTGGTAATTTTACCGACTACGAAACTGGAGAAATAATAACAGAAAAGGTGTTTTTAGAAGATTTGGGTGGTAAAGTTAAACAACCCTACGAAGGCTTTTCAAAGGAACTTACTTTCCGCCTTGCAGCCGACCCAAAATACTATTTAGATTTTTTCATTAAACAAGGCTATAGCGACCAAGATTTAGATGCCCTTTCGCCAATTTTTATTAGCCGTATGTCAAGAAGAAAGAAAACTGGCAGTATTCATCAAGCCACAATTCGTTCGGCAAAGCATTATGATGAGCAAGGCATAGTTGTAACACGCGTTCCATTAAAAAAATTGAAACTTAATAAGAACAAAACTGAAATTGAAGGCTATTATCGTAAAGAAGATGATAAACTACTTTATCAAAAACTATTGTCAATATTAATTGATTTTGATGGTGATGCCGAAAAAGCCTTTGAAAACCCCGTTTATAAACCTAAATCTGATGGCACTAACGGAAATATAGTTCGTTCAGTAAAAATAGCTGAAAAACAATCACTAGGCGTAAAACTAACCAAAAACAAGGGATTTGCCGCTAACGATAGTATGTATCGTATAGACGTTTTCTCTAAAAACGGCAAATATTACGCAATTCCCGTTTATATGGGCGACGTTTACGCTAACCGCTTGCCAAACAAAGATGCAAGTGGTATAGAATTTGATAATACTTTTGAATTTTTATTTTCGCTTTATCATAATGAGCCTGTGTATATTCGCAATAAACAAGGAATTAAGTTGGAAAAGAAAAATAGTAAAAACAAAGATGATACACAAACTTTAGCAGAAGGTTATTTCTATTATGTGAATTTTGATATTAATTCAGATAGAATAAACGTAATACTTCCAGATAATAGTTATGCGGGAAGAGTTTCAATTAGGAACTTGCAATGCCTTCAAAAATTTAGTGTTGATTATCTGGGTAATATTCTGCCTATAACAAAAGAAAACAGGGAATTATAATTAATATGCCTTATATAAATATTTTCCTTGAAAATGCGTGCAAAATAAGCATATAAAACAATAATTTAGTTTTGCAAAATGAAAACAAAAAAGCAGAAAAACTTTAAAGTTTTTCTGCTTTTTATTTAGTTCCAATTATACCATACCAAACAATAATAGGGAACTAAAACACTAACGATAGTAATTCAGTTATTGTTAGAATTATACCATACCAAACAATAATAGGGAACTAAAACCTTACGGATGTAATTTTAGGCAAGGGAAAAATTATACCATACCAAACAATAATAGGGAACTAAAACCAAGTATTTATCGCTTAAATGGGTGTAAGCATTATACCATACCAAACAATAACAGGGAACTAAAACATACCGTTTACGAATAAGCCCGGTTGCGGAATTATACCATACCAAACAACAACAGGGAACTAAAACTATTATATTTTGGGGGTTTTACTCTAATGAATTATACCATATCAAACAATAGCAGGGAACTAAAACATATTTAACACAGGCTATTACGCAAACGGCATTATACCATACCAAACAATAACAGAGAACTAAAACCGGTTCGGGTCGTTTGGTTCGCCCACTAAGATTATACCATACTAAACAATAACAGGGAACTAAAACTTGGGGGTTTATGTATTATGAAATCTTTAAATCATACCATACCAAACAATAATAGGGAACTAAAACCACTACGACACAGCCTATGTGTTCAATGTTATTATACCATACCAAACAATAATAGGGAACTAAAACCCTATGTATTTTTAGGTTTTAGAATCGATAATTATACCATACCAAACAATAATAGGGAACTAAAACTTCTTTAATAGCCAGAGCTCAGCAAATGCTATTATACCATACCAAACAATAATTACAACTCGTAAGTTAAGCCAGTTTTTAATCGGTAAGTTTCACTATCTAACTCATTTATTAAAAGTGTTTTAGCATCTTCGCTTGTGCAGTGGGCAAGGAATAGTTTTTTAGGCTTTACCTTTTTTAAGTATTTAAGCACATTTTGTGTTTTTTTGCCTGTATCTTTTAAGTGAAAGCCACCTATAACTGCATAAACTTCGTTGCAACCACTAACCGTTTTAGCGTGTTCAATAATGTTGCAAAGTCCACTATGCGCGCAACCTGTAATAACAATAACACCCTTATCCGTTTTAATGGCAATACCCGTATCGTCAAGGTGCATATATTCTTTATTAAACCTATCAACCATAGGCAAGCCACCTATATCAAAGTGAGAAAGCCTTTTAATTTCGCCCATAAAGAAAATATCTTTTCTAATTTCAATCGGCTTATCGCTTTCAATAAGGTTAAACCTATCATTAATTTGTTCGCGTGATTGATTTAGCCCATCAAAAAGCCCAGTTCTTTTACTAATTCTATACTCTAAAAAATGTGGGTGAGCATACAAATCGCGCTTACCTATATCAAGGTATTTAAGCCCGTTTCCGTGGTCATAATCGCCGTGGCTTAAAACTATAAAGTCAATATCGTTTAGTATAACACCTAAAAGGCAAGCATTTTGAATAAATAAATCGGTTTGCCCTGCGTCAAACAAAAACTTAAACTCATTATGTTCAATATATAGCGAAAGCCCGTGTTCGCACTTAAACTTTTCGTTTGAACTCAAATTATCGTTTAAAACTTTAATAATCATAAAAAAACCTATTAGTCAGGAACATCAAAACTTTCCAACTTACTCTTTGCAGGCAAGGGTTTGCTATCGCCGTGGAACACAAAAAGCATAGTAACAAATGCAAGCGCAGTAAACACGGCAGAGTAAACGAAAAGCCCTTTCATAGTAATCCAAGGTATATCCATAATCACACCAGATAAAAACGGGGTAATAATTTGCGCCGCCATAGACGCTGTGTAATAGTATCCAGTATATTTACCAACCGAAGAGCCTTTACTCATTTCCACAACCATAGGGTAAGAGTTAACATTAATGGTAGCCCAGCCTGCGCCTGCAAGCGCAAAGAAAAGCGCCATAAGGTAGAAGATAGGGTGGCTAAACACAGAGCCAGTAAGGTTGATTTGAACAAATGGGAATATGTTAGAGCCTATAATAAATGCCGCAACGAAAGCGATAAACATCATAGCAACGCCAAAAAGTATAGTTTTTTTGCGCCCTATTTTAGATGCGATAATACCAACGGGAATAAACATAGCAATAGCGGCAACTTGCGCTACCATAAGTGGCAAGGTAAAACTACCACCTTCAATGCCCCAAATCTTTGTTGCAAACACCGAAAATGATGAAGTAATTGCGTTATAAGCCATATACCATAAAAATACTGATGCAAGTAAAAAGAACATACTTTTTAGTTTTGGCTTGTCTAATTTTTCGGTGGTTATAATTTCGTTTTCTTTCTTTTCATCTTGGCTTTCGCTAATACCATAGTTAATTTCATCTTGTTTCATTTTTTCAACAAGAGTAGGCTCTTTAACGGTAAATAAAAACACCACCAAGAATAAAATCATAAGCCCCGAAATAATAGCAAAAAGAGGCAAATAAGTTCCGCCATCTTTATAAGTTAGTGGAATAACCACTAAAGCAATAAGCCCACCAAGCGCGCCCATAAGGTTAATTATCGCGTTGCCTTTACTTCTTAACGGCTTAACGGTAACATCAGGCATAAGCGCAACTGCAGGCGAACGGAAAACACTCATTGCAATAAGTGTAAGCCCAAGCGCAACCAGAAACCCTGCAAGCGACGCTTTATCGGCACTCACCCCAACAAACACAAAGGTAATAGACGCCAAAATTGTGCCTATAACTATGTATGGGGTGCGCTTACCGAACCTACAAGTAGTTTTATCGCTAAGCGTTCCAAATAGTGGCAACATAAAAAGCGCAACAATGTTATCAAGTGCCATTATAATACCGCGCTCTGTGTTGCTAAACAAAAATACTTCATCAAGTATTTTAGAAACGATATTATCGTAAACCTGCCAAAATAGTGAAATTGATAAAAATACAATTCCAACAAAAATAGTGTTTTTGTAATTGAGTTTCATATTGCTATCCTAAATAGTTATTTAATATATTTTATCACGCGAAAATAACTTTTTCAATATTAAAATAATAAAAAATCAATACACGCAATTTGCTTTTTAGGTTTGCAAAAACAAAAATAGGTGTTATAATATACCTAAAATAAATCATCATAAAAATAAAGGAGAAAAACTATGGGCTTTTTAACAGGCAAAACAGCAATCATCACAGGCGCAGGATATGCAGTTTTATCAAACGGCAAATGTGGTTCAATAGGCTACGGCATTGCCACGGCATACGCTAAAGAGGGCGCAAACCTTGTTATCACAGGCAGAAATGTTGAAAAACTTAACAAAGCAAAAGAAGAAATTGAACGCTTATATGGCGTAAAAGTTTTGGCTTTACAAGCCGATATTTCGGCAGGCTCAAATAACGAAGAAACTGCTTTAATGGTTGTAAACGAAACAATCAAACAGTTTGGCAGAATTGATGTGTTAATAAATAATGCTCAAGCCTCTGCATCTGGCGTTACTATTCAAGATCACACTACTGCTCAATTTGACTTAGCAATGTATTCAGGCTTATACGCAACCTTTTATTATATGAAGGCTTGCTATCCCTACTTAAAAGAAACTAAGGGCAGTATAATCAACTTTGCATCTGGTGCAGGATTATTTGGCAACTATGGTCAATGCTCATATGCCGCTGCAAAAGAAGGCATAAGGGGTCTTTCAAGGGTTGCAGCCACCGAATGGGCAAAAGATGGAATAAACACTAATGTAATATGCCCACTTGCTTGGACTTCGCAACTTGAAAACTTTGAAAAAGCCTATCCAGAAGCCTTCAAGGCAAATGTGAAAATGCCCCCAGCAGGTCATTTTGGCGACCCTGAAACTGAAATCGGTAGAGTATGCGTTCAATTAGCAAACCCAGATTTTAAGTATTTAAATGGCGAAACTTTAACTTTAGAAGGTGGTATGGGTTTAAGGCCATAAACACTTTACAAAAAACAAAAAAAGCACGGAAACTTCCGTGCTTTTTCATTTTAAATTAAACTGCGCTAAAAAAGTATTCGTTAATAACTTCTGGGCTTTCAGTTAATCCCTTATCAATCCACCATTTAAGCGTTTCAATAAAAGTAGAAGTTATGTGATTAATCCAAAAATCATTTGGCAATATACTTGGCTTTTTATCTCTAAAATCTAAAATATGCTTTTCAACAAGCATTTTAACCCCATCTTTAAAATACCTAAAAAATAGTTCGTTGTTTTCACCAGATAATAGTTTAAGTAAGTTATTATCGTTATGTTTTATATGCTTAAACAAATGCAAGAACACAGAGCCGTAATCATCACAATAAAACACCCCTTTTTTATCGTTGCACGGCTTAACTTCGGTGTCAAATAAATGTAAAAACAATTCTTCGCATAAATCTTTAAGCAAAAAATCTTTTGTAGGGAAGTGCGCGTAAAAGGTAGCCCTGCCAATATCGGCAATCTCTATAATTTCGCCAACGGTAATTTTATCAAAACTCTTTTTTGATAATAAATTAGTAAATGCCTTAAAAATACACTCTCTTGTTTTTTTCTGCCTTCTATCCATACCTAAAAACCATACTTTTCTCAATTTTTGTTCGGTATTGAACACTTAACGCGCAATATGTGGCTTTTTTGCCTATAAATCGTGATAATATATTGCCGAACAAAGTGTTCAGTATTGAACACATAATACAATAATGAAATATTTTTGTCAAGGGAGAGAGTATGAAAGCGAAAAAGAGCATTTTATTAGCATTTATTTTAAACCTTGCCTTTTCGGTGTTTGAGTTTTTTGGTGGCATATTTACAGGTAGTGTGGCAATACTATCCGATTCCGTTCACGATTTTGGCGACGCTATTTCAATAGGTTCATCTTATTTTTTTGAAAGGGTAAGCGTTAAAAAACCAAACGAAAAATACACCTTGGGCTATGCAAGATTTTCTGTGCTTGGTGGGTTAATAACCACGCTAATACTTTTAATAGGCTCTGGCATTGTAATATACAACGCAATTTTAAGGTTTATAAACCCCGTAGCAATAAACTACCAAGGTATGCTCATATTCGCAATCGTTGGATTAGTGGTAAACGCGCTTGCTTTTCATTTTACTCACGGTGGTAACTCAATAAATCAAAAGGCAGTAAACCTACATATGCTTGAAGACCTTTTGGGTTGGATTATAGTGCTAATAGGCGCAATTGTAATGAGCTTTACAAACTTTTATATTATTGACCCCATTTTATCAATATGTTTAGCATTAGTTATAATTTTCAACGCGCTTAAAAACCTAAAAAGCATACTCTATTTGTTTTTATTCAAAACCCCACAAGGCATTTCAGTATCAAAAATAAAAGAACATTTAGGCGAAATTGATGGCGTAATAGAAGTGCATCATATCCACCTTTTTTCCACCAACGGCACCTCAAACTATGCTACAATGCATATAGTTGTAAACGAAGTAACTGCTAAAATTAAAAGTGAAATAAAAAATGAGTTAAATCACCTTGGCATAACTTGTTCTACCCTTGAACTTGAAAGGATAGGGGAAGAGTGTTTAGAAAAAGATTGCAATATCATAGAGCATACTCACACTTGCCACCACCACCATCACCACTAAAATCAAACGCTTGCAATTTTTATATTTCTTTAATATAATAAAGAAAATAGTTTGTAGGGAAAGAGATGGAAAACAGTTTAGTTGAAAACAAAAAAGCCTTTTTTTTAAGCGGTAATGCGCTAAAAATAATAGGCGCTATCTTTATGCTTATTGACCATATAGGCTATATGTTCTTTCCAAAAATTGAATTGTTAAGGGTGATAGGTAGGCTATCTTTTCCCATCTTTGCCTATATGATAGCAGAAGGCAGTTATTACACAAAACATAAACTTCGCTATTTTTTAATGGTGTTTATACTTGGTGTAATATGTCAAGTGGCTTATGAACTTTCTGGTGGTGGCGTAGAAACCTGCGTTCTTATAACTTTTGCCCTTTCAATTTTAATAGTTTACGCCTTGCAATTTTTCAAAGATACGGTTTTTAATGAAAACATAAAAATAATAATAAAATGCTTGTCAATTTTGCCACTTATAATTTCTGTTTTAGGCGCGTTTTTTATTGATAAATATATTAAACTTGACTATGGATTTTTTGGCGCGCTTGCGCCTGCATTTGCAAGCCTATTCAAAAAACCTAAAACTAATTCAAGCACCTTTTTTAATTATTTAGATAATAAAATAGTAAGCCTAATTTCATTTGGTATATGCTTACTATTAATTGCAATATCAATGGGAAAAAGCAGGCAGTTTTACTCACTTTTAGGTCTAATTCCATTAATTTTCTATTCAGGCAGAAGGGGAAAGGTAAACCTAAAATATTTCTTTTATATCTTTTACCCAACCCACCTTGCAGTTTTATATTTAATACAGATTTTAATAGCAAAATAAAAAGCACGCTTGTTAGCGTGCTTTTTGGGTTATTCAATATTTTCTTCTTTTTCTTCGGTAATATTTTCTTCTGTTTTTGTGCTTTCTTCTTTTGCTTTTTTCTTTGCAATAATAAACTTAATAAGCACTATCAAATAGTGTATTGCAATGCCAACTGCAATGGCTTTAACAAGGTCAAATATAACGGTAAGCGCAAAGGTAACTAAAAGCACCAAAATATCGTTCCACTTTTTGGTTTTAATAATGGCAACAAAACTTCGCCACTCACTCATATTGTAAGCAACAATAAAAAGTATCGCCGCAATAATAGGCATAGGAATATAAGAGGCAAGTGGCATTAAAAGCACCAAAACAAGCAATAAAACAACTGCGTGTATTATGCCTGCAAGTGGCGATTTACCACCGTTTTTAACATTAGCCGCCGTTCTTGCAATAGCGCCAGTTGCAGGTATTCCACCAAAACACCCAACTAAAATGTTTCCTGCGCCAAGCGCAATAAGTTCGGTGTTTGAATTGTGCTTATCATTAATCATCTTATCAGATACCACGCACGATAAAAGCGATTCAATGCCTGCAAGTAATGCTATTGTAAATGCGCTTGGTAAAAGCGCAAGCAATCTCTCACCAGTAATGGTGGGGAAACTAAAAGTGGGTAGCGAAGATGATATCGTGTATAATGAGCCGATAGTGTTAACAGTAAAAATAGGGATAAGGCAAATTAGCGCGCCCACTAAAACTGCTATGAGTGAACCAGGGATTTTTTTAGAAATCTTTGGCCAAAACACTAAAATTAAAACACCTATCAAACCTATAACAAATGCCCAAATATTAAAGGTGGAAATGTTTTCAAAAACCAACTTTAACTTGTCAATCGTTTCAATGGCAACAGTTCCAGCAGGGTAGGTAAGCCCCAAAAAGTCTTTTAACTGCCCAACAACTAATGTAACTGCAATACCACCTGTAAACCCAACCGTTATGGTGTGTGGAATAAACTTTATAAGTGAGCCAACCCTTAAAAGCCCCATAACAATAAGCAATACACCTGCCATAATAGTGGCAAGGAATAACCCATCAAACCCTTGCGATAAAATAATCCCCGCAACAATTGTAGCAAACGCAGCAGTAGGACCTGTAATGTTAACCTTACTACCACCAAGTAGGGCAGTAATAAGCCCTGCAATAATGGCAGTAAAAAGCCCCATTTCAGGAGTTGCTTCAGAGGCAATTGCAAGCGCAATTGAAAGTGGCAAGGCAATAATAGCAACAATAATTCCTGCAACAATATCAGAAATATAATCTTTAGATTTATACCCCTTAAATGCAGTAAAAAGTTTCGGCTCAAATACTTTCATAATCTTTTTCCTTAAGTATAGTTAGTATTTTATTGAAATCTTCCAAAAAACAAAATAAATGGAACGGCTATTGCCGCAAATGCTAAAATTATTCCAAGCACTCCCATCAAAAAATCCCAAACAGGGTTAGATTCGTTTTTTTCCCATTTAACTTTTTCTTTCTTTTTATCGGTGTATTCTTCAATGTTTTCTTCAAGTTCAGTTTTAGGCTTTTTTCTATCTGCTAAAATCCAAAATCCGTGGCTAAGCGCAACTAACGATAAAATAAACAAATCTTTTGGTGTTTTAACTAAAAGCATAAAGAACATTATAATTAAAAGCACTGTAGCAAACCAAGCCTCACTAAACCCAATCGCCATAGCCCCCTCAAGCGCTAAAGCAGGTAAAGCAGCAGTAATAACTAACAATAAAAACCTAAAAAACGGATAACGGCTATTCTCATAACTTTGTTGTAATTCGTAATACCTATCGCCAAAACTAAACAACCACGATAAAAACTTCATAACTTTTCCCCTAAGTGTTTTTAATATAATCACATTATAACTTACCCCACCCAAAAAAGCAATTAAAAAACCAAAAGAAAAATAAGGGCGTGGGTAAGTAGTTAAAATAAAAATTAAATCACGGCAATGATATAATCACTTTGTGTGATGATATGCCATTGCTTTCGCAAGGCAAAAAACGATATTTAATTAAGAATTAACCAAGCAATATAACTGACATTAAGGAAGTATAAACGATTTCGCTAATACTTTTGCTTTCATCAATAGCAGTTTTAATTAATTCCTTGTCGCTATCTTTAATATTCTTATTTCCGTTCTCTAAAAAATACTTGCATATGCTTTTATATATGTTTTCTTGCATTACTTTCACCTCCTTTCATTTTATTATATTATAAAAACCATGCCCTAAAAGTGACATCTTTTTTACTATTTGATTTTTTATATTATATATCATAAACCATGTCAGTAGACTGCCAATTTTGTATAGTCAATATAAAATATTTTATCACAAACATTTGTCAATAATTGACATGTTTAATTATATAAAAAAATTATGATACCGAAGTATCATGTTGTGCTATCTAATAAACTTATTAATTTGACTTTATCAAAGAAATGTGTTATTTTTAGTATAATAATAGAAAAAGGAAGAAATACAATGAAAAGAAATATTGCAATTTTATTTCTAATTTTTTTAATTTGCACATTATGTGCATGTTCTAATAGTTTGTTTAGTATAAAAAATTTAGAGTACGAAGAAAAGGAGTACGATTATTCAAATAGTTCTATTATAGTAGGTGGTGGAGATTTTATTGTTTCAACTTATAATGAATTGAGTTTTGAAATTGTAGGAAAAGGAGAAGCAGAAGCTGTATATACAGTTTTTGTTCAGATAGGCATTTATTCAAATGGTGATTATATAGATACCGTTTCATGGACAGGCAATTTAAATGGAAATGAATGTAAAAATGTGAGCATAAATTGCGACTCTTATCAAGGTAAAATTACTGTAAAATTGTTAAAGATAACTTGGATATAAAAAACGATGGTTAAATCTAATAGTTCAATTTTAAGTATTTAATACTTTCTTCCTTGGCTTTAATATCTATTTCTAAAAAATCCCTACCAAAAGGCAGGGATTATTTATTTGGCGGAGAGGAGAGGATTTTTTCTTGTTTTTTGCAAGGCAAAAAACGGAACTCTCAAACTAATGCCTTGCAAAAAACTTCGGTCACCGCTAAAACGGTAGGTGGCTACCCTTTCTTAACGCTGTTTCAAATCCTCTCCTAACTACATTTCTAACCAAACAAAAAATCCCTACCAAAAGGCAGGGATTATTTATTTGGCGGAGAGGAGAGGATTTGAACCTCCGATAGGTTTCCCTATACTCGCTTTCCAAGCGGGCACATTAGACCACTCTGACACCTCTCCGTGAAAGCATAAATATTGTATTATAATTATTTAAATAAAGCAAGTTAATTTTATTACTAAAAAACAAAAAAATTTTTTAATTTTTTTTGTAAAAAGTATATACAAATTGAAAAAAATGTAGTATCATATAAATACAAAAATAAATTGTTTTGGAGGGTATATCAATGGCTAAGAAAGACTATTTTGGTTTGTCGTGGATTGTAAGCCTTATTTTGGCTATCATTCCCGTAACCTCATGGATCTGTGGTGCAATCACTCGTTTCACCGAAGGTAAAATCGTAGCAGGTATCGTTCATCTTGTATTCGGTTTCACCATCGTTTGGATTCTTGACTTAATCTTCATGATTTTAAGCCACAGCATTCTTCGTATTCTTCCCCTCTAATTGATAGGGAAATACAAGGGAAAACCTAAAAACAAAGGCCTCTCATCATTTTTTGGTGAGAGGCTTTTTGTGTATTCAACCACAATATCTTGTGGTGGGTTAAAAAATATTTTACAAAATGTGCTATAAATTAGTTGACACGGCGAATATGATATGGTATAGTAATGCTACCAAAGAGAAATAAGCGAATTAAGGAGAGAAAAATTATGTTTCAAGTAAAGAAAAGGGATGGAAAAATAGTTGAATTTGATATGTCAAAAATCACAACGGCATTATCAAAGGCTTTCAACGCGAAACAAATCAACTACTCTGCCGACATTTTGAATATGTTAGGCTTAAGAGTAGCGGCAGACTTCTCAAAGAAAATCAAAGATGGCGTTATCACCGTTGAAGATATTCAAGATAGTGTAGAAGTAGTATTAATTCAAGCAGGCTATGTAGATGTTGCAAAAAGTTACATTTTATATAGAAAGCAACGCGAAAAAGTTCGTAATATTCAAGGCACTATTGTAGACTACAAAAAGGTAGTTGACGATTATTTAAAGGTTGCTGACTGGCGTGTTAAAGAAAACTCAACTGTAACATACTCTGTAGGTGGCTTAATTTTATCAAACTCTGGCGCAGTAACTGCAAACTACTGGCTCAGCGAAATCTATGATGATGAAATAGGCGAAGCACACAGAAATGCCGATATTCATATTCACGACCTTTCTATGCTTACTGGCTACTGTGCAGGTTGGTCATTAAAGCAACTCATTAAAGAAGGTCTTGGCGGTGTTCCTGGAAAAATCACCAGCGCGCCCGCAGGTCACTTATCAACTCTTTGCAACCAAATGGTAAACTTCCTTGGAATAATGCAAAACGAATGGGCAGGTGCGCAAGCGTTCTCTTCTTTTGACACCTATTTAGCACCATTTGTAAAAATTGACAATCTATCTTACAAAGAAGTTAAACAATGCATACAATCTTTCATTTACGGTGTAAACACTCCATCAAGATGGGGAACACAAGCACCATTCACCAACATTACTCTTGACTGGGTAGTTCCAAACGACTTGGCAGAAATGAACGCAATCGTTGGTGGAAAGGAAGTTGACTTCAAGTATAAAGATTGCGAAAAAGAAATGGCAATGGTAAACAAAGCGTTTATTGAAATTATGATTGAAGGCGACGCAAATGGTAGGGGATTCCAATACCCAATTCCAACCTATTCAATCACCAGCAATTTTGACTGGTCTGAAACAGAAAACAATAAACTTTTGTTTGAAATGACTGCGAAATACGGCACTCCATACTTCTCTAACTATATCAATAGCGATATGGAACCAAGTGATGTTCGTTCAATGTGCTGTCGTTTAAGGCTTGATTTAAGAGAACTCCGTAAAAAATCTGGTGGTTTCTTCGGTAGTGGTGAAAGCACCGGTTCAGTAGGTGTTGTAACCATCAATATGCCAAGAATTGCATATCTTTCAAAAGACGAAAACGAATTCTACGAAAGGCTTGCTCGTTTAATGGACATTTCGGCACGCTCACTCAAAGTTAAGCGCGATACTATCAGCAAACTTTTAGAAGCAGGCTTATATCCATACACCAAGAGATATTTAGGCACTTTCAACAACCACTTCTCAACTATCGGTTTAGTAGGTATGAACGAAGCGTGCTTAAACGCAAAATGGATTAAGAAAGACCTAACTCAAAAGGAAGCGCAATCTTTCACCAAAGATGTGCTCAACTTTATGAGAAATAAACTTAGTGATTATCAAGAACTTTATGGCGACCTTTACAACTTAGAAGCAACGCCTGCAGAATCAACTTCTTTCCGTTTAGCAAAACACGACAAGAAGAGATATCCCGATATCATTACTGCAAGTGATAACGACCAAACTCCATACTACACCAACAGTTCACACTTACCAGTAGGCTACACCGAAGATATCTTTACTGCACTTGATATTCAAGACGATTTGCAAACTCTCTACACATCAGGCACAGTATTCCACGCATTCCTTGGTCAAAAACTTCCCGACTGGAAAGCAGCAGCAAACCTTGTTAGAAAGATTGCAGAAAACTACAAACTTCCATACTACACAATGTCGCCAACCTACTCTGTATGTGCAGACCACGGCTACATTGCAGGCGAAGTATACGAATGTCCTACTTGTGGCAAGAAAACGGAAGTATATAGCCGTATAACTGGCTACTATCGTCCTGTTCAAAACTGGAACGACGGTAAGCGTGCAGAGTTTGCAGCAAGAAAGGTTTACGATATTGAAAACTCTAAACTTACTAAAAAAGAAGGCGCTACTGAAAGCAAAAAAGAATGCGCTTGCACCGCAGAACTTGACGGCCCTGTATTATTCACCAGAAACGGTTGCCCAAACTGCATCACCAGTAAAATGATGCTTGATAAAGCAGGTGTTAAATACACCGCAATCAATGCAGAAGAAAACGCAGAAACTGCAGTTAAGTTTGGCGTAAAGAAAGCGCCCACGCTTTTAGTTCCAAACGGCAACGGATTTGATGCTTACGATAATGCAAGCGAAATTAGAAAGTATATAGAGAGTGTAAAATAATAATTATGTATGACTTAATAGTTATAGGCGCAGGTGCGGCAGGTATGACCTCCGCACTCTACGCTTTAAGAAACGGAAAATCTGTTTTAGTGTTAGAAAGTGAAAGCCTTGGTGGTCAAATTGCAACAAGCCCAAGATTAGAAAACTTTCCATCTATAAAAGAAATTAGTGGCGAACAATTTGCATCTAACCTTTTTGAACAAATTATTCACCACGGCGCACAAGTAGAAATAGAAAAGGTAGTAGGTGTTGAAAAGGTTGACGGCATTTTTAATGTCAAAACAGAATACAACGCATATCAATCTAAAACTGTAATAATCGCCGCAGGTGTTAAGCATAAGCACCTACGCACCAAATCAAATCGTGATGATTTAGTTGGTAAGGGTGTTTACTACTGCGCTATTTGTGATGGCGCTTTCTATAAAGGCAAAGAAGTTGTTGTTATAGGTGATGCCAACACGGCACTTCAATATACCTTGCTTTTATCAAGTTATTGCAAGAAGGTATATGTATATACCCTTTTTGATAAGTTTTTTGGCGACCAAATGCTCATTAAAGCAATGCGCGCTAAAGAAAATGTTGAAGTTCGCCCCAACACCAGTGTAATTGACTTTATAGGGGAAGATGAACTTAAAGCAATAGAATATAAAGATGCCGATGGCAATATCAAAACTCACGAAATTCCTGCGGTATTCGTGGCAATAGGTCAAGTTCCCGATTGCAAAGTATTTAGCAATTTAGTTGACATTGATAAAGATGGCTATATTGTAGCCGACGAAAGTTGCAAAACCAAAACCGAAGGCTTGTTCGTGGCAGGCGATTGCAGAACAAAGGCAATTCGCCAAGTATCAACAGCCGTTGCCGACGGTGCTATTGCAGCAACCAACGCATCAATCTATTTAGAAAGTTTAAACTAATAAACAAAACAAAAAACGCACCGAATTCGGTGCGTTTTTAATTTTAAAGTTGATTTTAATAACCTCTTAAAATTGCTTTTTTAACGAAAGGCGAAACAATTTCTAAAAACTCTTTTGCCTTTTCTTCACTAACTTTTGATAGGGAAGTAGCATCAATACAATTTTCGCTTTCCTTAAATTGTTGCAAGCAATATTTGCTTGCGCCCTTAATCCACTCTGCAATCTTTTTCATTTCTTCTATGCCGTGGTATTCGTTTATAAGTGTAGTTCTAAACTCATAATCGGTGCAGTTAGTAATTAAATAATCCACCGTTTTTTCAACTTTTTCGGTGTTAAAGCCCTTAATTCCAATAATTTCAGGGTATTTTTCACGGCAGTTTTTAATGTCAATAGCAAAATAATCAACAAGCCCGTTTTCTTTTAAGAGTTTAATCATATCGGGGTTAGTGCCGTTGCTATCAAGTTTAACAGAGTATCCTATTTTTTTAATTTTTTCAATAAACTCTGGCAAGTCTTTTTGCAAAGTAGGTTCTCCACCAGAAACGCAAACCCCGTCTAAAATACCAAACCTTTTAGTAAGGTAAGAAAATATTTCATCTTGGCTCATAGGGGTAAGGGCATTAGTATCTAAAACTAACGCAGAATTGTGGCAAAACCCACACCTAAAATTACAAGTAGCAGTAAAAAGTGTTGCCGAAACCTTTCCATCATAATCCACAAGCGAAAGTTTTTCTAATCCAAAAATATCCATATCAAATCCTTATCAATAGTTTAGTAAAAGTTCGTTTATTGCTTTTATTATATACACTTTTTTAATGCTTGTCAAACCCAGTTAAATATGGTATATTTAAAAGGATAAAAATTAAAGGACAAAATAAATGAAAGCAGTAGTTCAACGCGTTTTAGATGCCAACCTAAAAGTAGATGGCAATTTAATTAGCGAAATAGGCAAGGGTTTAGTGGTATACCTTGGCGTAAAAAAAGGCGACGAAAAGGAAAATGCAGAGTTTTTCGTTAAAAAACTGCCAAACCTCCGCATTTTTGAAGATGAAAACGGCAAAATCAATAAATCAATAACCGATATCGGTGGCGAAATACTCTTAGTTTCGCAGTTCACACTCTATGCTAACGCCACTCACGGCAATCGCCCCGATTTTTTAGATGCCGAATACCCCGATAAAGCAAACGACCTTTATTT
>JAFTSI010000040.1 GCA_017467345.1 Clostridia bacterium | reverse complement strand
TCCGCTTGTAATCCATACTTGTTTAACTGCGCTCTCAACTCCATCGGTGATGGATACATCGTTTCTAACGGGTGAACTTTGCCTTGTTTTCTATATTCTTCTATCGCTACTATTTCTTCTACTGTTAAATCGTATTTTGTTATCATTCTTTCTTCGGTTGGGTTTGCTATCGCTTCTATTAGTTTGCTTTTCATTTTTATTCCTCCTTAATCTAAGGCTATCATCAGGCAATGCTAAAACTTTTTCAAAAGTTTCTCTTTTTTTCTTTTACCTATCGTGTAATATGTCTATATTTTTTTAAGTAGGTTTTTTAACAGATAATTCTTTTTCTATATTTTTTAGCCATTTTTTTGATATTCGTATCGTTATTTTTTTATTTATATAATAGCCTAAGTTAATAAAACTTTTCCCAGAATTGTCATAAAAAAACGCATTGTCGCAGTAGGGAAGAATACGAATTAAGTTCTTGTGAGAACTTAAAAATCTCTTTTCTATGGCACTTTCACTAACTCCGTGTCCACCTTTTTCTATGCGCTTTTTAACTCTTTTTTTTGCAATTTCAGGATTTTTAACACTTATATAATACAAAGTTATTTGATATCCAAGTGCGTTTGCTTTTTTGATTGAATTAATAATGCTCTCTCCTGCAAGAGTTGTTTCTCTGTTAAATGAAAGCCCTTTGTTAAAACATTTATTTTGTTCATCTATTAACATTTTTCCTGCTTTAATCTGTGCGCGCATATCTTGCCAAGCATCATTATTGTTTTTAACTATTTCATCAGAATTAAGCCTTATTCCTAAATTTGGTAAACTTATAAGATTGTAAAAAGTGCTTTTTCCTGCTCCATTTACACCAGCAAAAATAGTTAGTTTTTTAGAAAATACCATTTTTAATTAATTCCTTTTGTTTGACTGCCATTAAATGTTCGTGCAATTTAATATATATTTCTGTTTCTTCATTGCTTTCTGATGATTTTATTAAAACTAATAGTTCATCAGGTGTTATTTGTTTGTTGTCGTTTAGAATTATTTTTGCCATTTTTTGTAATGCTTCAATTTTCTCTTTGTTCATTTTTGCTCCTTTTTTTAGTCCATAGCAAATGGCACTATCAACTTTTTGAATATAAGTTCTTCCGTTTCCGATTGATACATTGACCTGTGAAGAACTTTCTCTTGTAAGGGTGCGTTCTTCGGTTGGCGGTATGCTTCGGCTCTCTGCTCCTTGAACGCTTCTATTCTTTTTTCCAACTCTATCAATTCTTCTTCCAATATTAACTTCACTCTTAACTTCATCCATTTTGGCAAGTTGTGATAAATCATATATTCTTCTGCTTGTAATCCATATTTGCCTACTTGCGCTCTCAACTCCGTGCGCGAAGGATACATAGTTTCTAACGGGTGAACTTTGCCTTGCTTGTGGTATTCGTCAATTTCCATTATTTGCTCTATCGTTAAGTCGTATCTATCGTCTGTTTCCGTAGGTTCTAGCAATTTTGCGAATTTTTCATATATGTCCATTTTTATTACTCCTTAATTTTTAATCGTTATATAATATAGTTATAGTGTCGCTTTTTAAATCGTATTTAATATAATTTTCAATGTGAAGTATATGTAAATAACTATATGTTTTTTCATAAGTGATGTTATAAGTATGAACAATATCGTGCGCGCTAAGGCTATCGTCAGGCAATGCTAAAACTTTTTCAAAAAAATCTCTTACATCAATGCTTAAACCCCTGTCTCTAATCAATTTTCCTTTGTGGTAGAAAAAACTTCCAGTTACAACATTTATCTTTTTTTCCATAATTTTCCCCCTTAAACAAATGCAAAATATTCCTTAAATACTTTAACTAAATCGTTTTCGTAAACTTTTTCATCTTTGCTATCAAGAAGTTTAATTGTTTCTTTTAAATACATATGTCCTAATAAAATTAAATCAACCTTTGACATATGCGTTTCTAACAAAAATGCGTCAATTTTTTCGGCAATATATCTTGGAATACTTGTTCCCCAAACCTTGTTTTGCTCTTTTCTTTCTTTTTTGTGAACTTCTTCATACTTTCTTCTTGAAAGCCTTGCAGGTGTGTCTTTTAACTTTTTCATTTCAAATCTCCTTTTTTGCGTCGTCGTATTAATACGAATACCACTACTTTTATGTTCTGTCAACTATTTTTCAAAAAAAAGTTAAAAAATTTTTTCTAATAAAAAATCATCAGAGATTAACAGGCGATTTTTGGGCGCGTTATATAGTTTCTCGTGTTAATAAAAATAGGGGATTAAGTATTTTGGGGGAGTTTGGCGCATTTTGTCATATTATAAAAAAATAACGCATAACTTTAATTACTTTTATTTTTTGGGGAAAAGTTATGCATTATTATTTGGAAGATAGAGTTATTAAAGAGGGGGAGTATATTGTAGAGTTTAATGCAACGGTTAGAAAAACTGCAAAAGAGTTTCATTTAGGAAAATCTACCGTGCATAAAGATGTTACTACACTTCTTAAAAATATTGATTATGAACTTTATAAAAAGGTAAAAGCCGTGTTAAAAAAGAACCTTTTAGAACGGCATATTCGTGGTGGTTTAGCCACCAAAAACAAATACCTTGCAAAAAAGCAATAAAAAAGGCGACCGTTTCGGTCGCCTTTTTGTTTTAGATTTTATGAAAGCGCGCTTAAAAATGCTAACGCTAAAATATAGCAGATAAGGAAGGTTGCAACAACAAATCCAAGCCCTATCAATATTTTAAGTAGTGGGTTAGTGGTTTTGCGCATTACAGTTAATGATATAACAGACATTGCGCCACCTATAGCACCACCGATTGCGCCACCTATTATAGGAATAATAGAGCAAAGAGCAACGGAATTACCCCAAATCAAAACTAACATTATAGGCAAAATTGCAAATACATATTCATACCACTTTGCTTTTTCAAGTATTTCAAAACTTTTGCCATCAATTTCAATGCTTATGCCTGTTATTGAGTTGCCCTTTACAAATAGTTGTTTATAGGTTTCGCCCTTTCTAAAACTATAAGTTTTTTTGTCAATTTTGCTACAAGGCACGCCGTTAACTAAAATAGTTTTTTTGCCAGTCATTGCGCTTTCTTCGTAGTCAATTCTTCCATATTCAGTAGTTGTGATTGTTTTTTTCATAATTATCTCCTTATATTAAAGCATAAAAAGATTTATAACAAACATTGCGCTTGCGATTGAAATTGCTGCGATAGAAAATCCTTTTCCTTTGCCGTTGCGTTTTTTTGAACGATTAAGCCCTATTCCACCAAAAATCCAACCAAGCAGTGGAACGAAAAAGGAACAAACAAATCCTGCAACTGCCATACCGTTTTTATCTTCACTTGCATTTTCAGGCGTTATAGAGCAACCACAGTGCACGCACAAAACTGCTAATGGGTCAACTTCTTTGCCACAATGTGAGCAGTATTTTTTTGGTGTGCTTTGAACTTGAGTGGGTTGTTCAAGTTTATACCCACAATTATTACAAAATGTTGCGCTATCTTCAATGTTGCTACCACAGTTTTTGCAAAACATAACTTTTTCCTCCGTAAAATCTTTTTTCTTATTATAGTCAATTAATAACTTACTGTCAAGTAAAAACTTACTTTTTCTCATATAATAAAAATATGAAGTTTAAAGAAAGGTTTAACGAAGTGTTAAAAACTTCGGGGAAAAGTCAGGTAGAAATTGCAAACGCAATAGGGGTTTCAAAACAATGCGTAAGCGATTATAAATCGGGGAAGAGTGTTCCATCATTAGAAACACTTTTTGAACTTTGCACTTTTTTAGATGTTTCAGCCGATTACTTGCTTGGAATAAATAACGATTATTAAAAAGGCGACCATTTCGGTCGCCTTTTTGTTGTGTGCTAAAAAATAGTTGACAAGGGCTTTTAACTTTGTTAAAATATAATTGAACCTGAACTGAAAGGTCCGCCTAACAGTAAAGGAGATATAAAGTGGTATTTACAAGGCGTGTAGTCTTGTTAAACAGTGTATCTCCCTTTGCTTTGAAATGGCGAAGGGAGTTTTTTTAAGCCTTATAAACTTCGCATTTCTGCGTTTCTGTTTCAGGCTTTGACTTCAATAACCGAAAGGTTTATTTCACCCAAAGCCCTTCACGAGCCTTGAACTGCTCGTTTCTAAGTCTTAAAACAATAATAACAAAAAGGTTTATTTCATCCATATGCTTTGCCGAGCCTAGCATCCCTTGTTTCTAAGGCTTAAAAAGGCTAAACAATAAAATATATAAAAACCAAAAAACCTAATAGTTAATTTATCAAAATAAACTGTTAAATGGGTGCGCACAGTTATAAACTGTGTGCGTGCAAGGGTTAAAAAAATTAAAAAAGTAAAATACTCTAAGAAAGGAGAGATAGATATGAAAAAATTACTTACTTTTGTTATGGCTTTAATGCTATCGGTAGCCTGTGTGTTTGGGCTTGTTGCTTGTAATGAAGAAACTTCTTCAGTAACACTTGTTGGGCTTGCAGATGGAACTGCCGTTACACCTGCTGCGCAATACGATTATTTCGTTGTGCCAGAGCCTGCTGCAACCACCAAGGTAAATGCAACCCAAGGCAAACTTTCGTTTGCAGGTGATTTGCAAGCACTATATGGCGACGGTGAAGGCTACCCACAAGCAGTGGTGGTTGCAAAAAAATCGGTGATTGAAAGTGATGGGGCAACGGTTAAAGCCTTTGTTAATTCTTTCGCAGATAATAAGAGTTGGCTAATTGATGATAACACTTCAAGCCAAACCATAGTTGACGCAGTTAAGAGTGGTTTTATTAGCAACGATATGACACCTACTTTTACTGCAAACAACCTTAACAAACAAGTTATAATAAACTCTGGTTTGCGTTATAGGCACGCAGTTGAAAGCAAGGCTTGGGTGCTTGATTACCTTGCAAAAGTAAACGCAGTATCAAACAACTCTTTCGGCACACCTGTAGATAACTTTTTTGCAAGTGTAGCAAATAACACGGCTAATAGTGGGCAGACCCTTTCGGTATATTGCCCAGACGGTGCGCCTGCGCTTTCAGTTGCAAGATTGCTTAACGATAGCAGTATAATTGCTAATATAGAGATAAATGTGGTTAAAGCGTCAACAATTCAAACATATGTTACTGGCGCAACGCCTACTGCAGATATTTGCATTTTACCAGTAAACGCAGCAAGCAAACTTTTAGGAAATGCAAGCACCTATCAAATGCTTGGCACAGTTACTGATGGTAACCTTTATATTCTTAAAAAAGAAGGTGCTGAAAACATTAATAAAGATAACATTGCAAAGGTATTAAACGGCAAAACCGTTGGTATTATAAACCTTGCTAATGTTCCAGGGCTTACCTTTAAGGCAATACTTGCCGATTTTAATATTGAGTTTACTCAGCCCGCATAATAAAAATTAAACAAAGGAAATGTTTAAGGTGAAAAATAAAAACCGATTATATAACTTAATATTTTCAGTTTTTTCAATTGCTATAATAGTGGCATTATGGGCGATAGTAGCCCTTGTGGTAAAAAACGAATATGTAGTGCCAACGGTATCTGATACCTTAAGCGCAACATTTAAGTTGTTTACCGAAAGCGCATTTTATGTTGCGTTAGGGCTAACCTTACTACGCACAGTAATAGCAGTTGTTATATCGTTTGCGATTGCATTTATAATGGCAATTTTATCGCAAGTCTTTCCGCTTGTGAAAAAACTTTTTTCGCCTTTAATTTCTATAATTAGAATAGTGCCTACTATGGCAGTATTACTTGTAATTTTATTGTGGACCAACCCAACCATTGCGCCAGTAGTGGTTGCCGTGCTTGTAATGCTACCTATGATTTATTCGCAGTTTATAACCGCCTTTAACGGCATTGATGAAGGCATTATAAACGCAGCAAAGGTGTTTAACTTAACAAAGCGCCAAAGAATATTTAAGGTGTATTTGCCACAGGTTGCTTTGCCCATAGTTTCGCAAACTGGCAGTAACTTTTCATTTTGTATTAAACTTATAATTTCTGCCGAAGTTATGGCGTATACTTTTAGAAGTATAGGTGGGTTAATGACCACGGCAAATGTATTTTTTGAAATACCAAGGCTTATGGGATTAACACTTATTTCGGTTATAATAGGGCTACTTATTGAAATGATTTTCAATTTCATAACCAAAAAATGCTTTAAGTGGAACAATGCGGAGGTGAAAAATGATTAATTTTAACAATATCACTAAACGCTATAAAGATACTCTTGTTTTTGAAAACTTTTCGCTATCAATAAAGGAAGGCGAAACCACTTGTATTTTAGGGGAAAGTGGCTCTGGAAAAACTACTTTACTAAACATTTTAGCAAACCTTACCGATTATGAGGGCGAAGTTACAAATGTTAAGTGTTCGTATGTTTTTCAAACCCCAAACCTTTTTCCAAACCTTACTGTTTTAGACAACCTAAAACTTGTTTGTCAAGATGAAAACGAAATAAAATCCGTTTGTGAAAAACTAAAAATTGCCGATAAACTTTTATCATATCCAAAGCACCTTTCGGGTGGGCAACGCCAAAGGGTTTCGCTTGCAAGAGGGGTTTTGTTTAACGCAGATGTGCTACTTATGGATGAGCCATTTTCTTCGCTTGACCTTAAAAACAAGGTGCAAGCCATAAACCTTTTGAAAGAACTTTTCAAAGAAAAGAAAAAAACCGTGGTGTTTGTAACTCACGGTGTGTTTGAGGCAGTTAGGCTTGCCGATAGGATTATAGTTTTAGAAAATAACTCTATCGTGTATGATAATAGCAAGGTAAATGAAAAGACCGAAAAGGAACTTTTCGGCCTTATGTTAAAAGATTAAAATTAAATAACATATTTAACTAAATAACTATCGTCAAGCAGGGTAAAATTATCCTGCTTTTCGTTTGTTATAATAAGTTTTTCGCCATTTTTTTCGTATACGCCAAACACAGCGCAATCGTAAAGGTTATTGTAAACAAACGAAATAAACTCATCTTTTTCTAAACAGCATAGGGCAGTAGAGATAGCATCACATTCACAAGCCGATTTTCCTATAACCGTTACACTTTGAAAGCCCGTGTCAATAGGCGCGCCAGTATCTACATCAATAATATGCGAATAGTATTTTCCATTTTGGTCTTTATAGTGCCTAACATAATCGCCACTTGTTGAAAGTGATTTATGGAACACTACATTGTGGCTAACCTTTAATATTCTTTCGCCACTCTTTCTTGGGTGCAATATCTCAAGGTCTTCTTCCACACTAAAAATATGAATACTGCTACCACCTATGCTAATATACCCGTTATAATAGCCAGCATTTTCTAAAATATCTTTAATAATATCAACGGCATAGCCCTTTGCAATACCGCCAAAATCAAGTTTAATGTCGTTACCACACTTGTTAAGCACCATACCACTTAATTCCGTTTGGTTAAAGTTTAAGGCTGTTGCTTTTTCTCTTTCAATATCTAAGTCGCTTGGCACTTCAACGGTTAAACGGGTATTATCAAAAGTATCGCTTGAAAGTTTCCAAAGTTTACTAAGTGGGTAAACGGCAGGATTATACTTTCCAAGCGTAAACTCGTTAAGGGCAATAGCCTTTTGATAAATTTGGGCAAACGGCTCGTCAACTGCCGAATATGCGCGCGAACTATCGTTAAAAAGCGAAAGTTTAGAGTTAGGGTTAGTTAGCGAAAGTGAGTTTTCAATTTGTTCTAAACTACTATCTATTTGATTTTTTATTTCTTGGCTAATAGGCTCACCTTTAACTACTGCGTAAACCGAAGTGTTAAAGTAGGTTTTTGAGTAGGTGTGGTAGGTGCTATCGCAACCCCCAAAAATCAAGGTGGAAAAACCTAACATAAGCGCAAGAATTAATGCAGTTAATTTTTTCATCATTTTTATTATACATAAACTCTTTATTTAAATCAATTTAATATTGACAAAATTATTACCTTTTGTTAAAATAAACTATGATTGAAAAAAGGGGGAGAAAATGCATAAATATAAGATTGCCGATTTGGTATTCACGCTTAATTGCATATATTCGTTCACCCCAAAACTTTGCGCTAATTATGAGTATTTTGGAGAAACCTTGCCAGAAACTGAAATTAGCATTACTAATGAAGATATTGAAAAAGAAGTTTCTTTATCGGTTGAAAGGCCAAAAGAATATTTAGAGTGCATAGCCGTTTATAGAAAATTATGCGAATACATTTTTAAGCATAAAAACGGAATGCTTATTCACTCATCTGCCGTGGTATATAACGGCAAAGCCTATCTGTTTAGCGCGCCAAGTGGCACGGGCAAATCAACGCACGCAAGTTTATGGCTAAAACTTTTAGGCGATAAAGCGTATGTTATAAACGACGATAAGCCTATTATAAGGCTTATTGACGGCAAGTTTTATGTTTACGGAACGCCTTGGAGTGGCAAACACAAAAAAGATGTGAACACGCGCGCAGAAATTAGCGCAATTTGTTTTATAAATCAAGCAAAAGAAGATACAATTAGAGTTGCAAGTGTAAAAGAGATTTTTCCGCTTCTTCTTAACCAAACGGTTAGGTTTAGCGAAATTACTGAAACAGACAAGTTGTTTGGTTTGATTGAAAAACTTTTAACAAGTGTTAAACTGTTTAGGTTGTCTTGCACACCAAATCTTTCGGCGGCGGAACTTGCTGTTAGGGTTATGACGGGGGAATACAATGAAAGTTAAAGAAGGTTTTGTTTTAAGAAAGGTTGCCACTACCTACGCAGTAGTTGCAACAGGCAAGCGCGTTAAAGAGTTTAACGGTGTTATAACCCTAAACGAAACGGGTGCGTTTTTATGGAAAATACTTGAAAAGGGCGCAAGCAAAGATGAACTTGTGAGCGCGCTTTTAAGCGAATACGAAGTGGCAAAAGATGTTGCCGAAAAAGATGTTTCTGCCTTTGTTGAAAAGGTGGTTTCGGCAAAAATTGTTGAATAGCGTGGTTAGATTACTAAAGGTAGAAGATTATGATTAAAATAGGTTTTGACAACGAAAAATATCTTGCAATGCAATCGGCTAAAATCACCGAAAGAATAGAAATGTTCGGCGATAAACTCTACTTGGAGTTTGGTGGAAAACTTTTTGACGATTACCACGCATCAAGGGTTTTACCAGGTTTTGCGCCTGATAGTAAAATCCGTATGCTTGAACAACTTAAAGATAAGGCTGAAATACTTATCGTTATTAACGCAAACGATATTGAAAAGAATAAGTATCGTAACGATTTAGGTATTACCTATGATGTTGATGTTATTCGCCACATAGACACTTTTAGAAGAAAGGGCTTTTTTGTTGGAAGTGTTGTATTAACAAGGTTTGCAGAGCAACCACTTGCTTTGGCTTTCCAAAAACGCTTGGAAAATATGGGCATTAAGGTTTATAGGCATTATCCTATAGACGGCTACCCAACAGAACTTGAAAAGATTGTTAGCGAAGAGGGTTTTGGTAAAAACGAATATATCGCAACAACCCGTCCACTTGTAGTAGTAACTGCACCAGGCCCTGGTAGTGGTAAAATGGCAACTTGCCTATCGCAAATCTATCACGATTTCAAAAAAGGCACTCACTCAGGCTACGCTAAATACGAAACTTTCCCTGTTTGGAACTTGCCACTAAACCACCCCGTAAACACGGCTTATGAGGCTGCAACGGCAGACCTTAACGATATGAATATGATTGACCCGTTCCATTTAGATGCTTATGGCGAAATGGCAGTTAATTATAATCGTGATGTAGAAATATTCCCTGTGCTTTCGGCAATACTTACCAAAATGATGGGCACATCACCTTATAAATCGCCAACCGATATGGGCGTTAATATGGCAGGCAAGTGCATTATTGATGATGAAGTGGTAAGGTATGCATCAAAGCAAGAAATTATTCGTAGATATTATAGCGCGCTTAACGAAGCAAGAAAGGGGCTTATAGGTAAGGAAGTAGTTTCAAAAATTGAAATCCTTATGCAAAAGATGAACATCAATATTTACGATAGGGCAGTAGTTAAGCCTGCGCTTGACAAGGCTAAGGAAACGGGTGTTCCTTGTTGCGCTATTGAACTTAATGATGGCAGAATTATAACAGGCAAAACTGGTCCATTACTTGGCGCATCATCTGCGGCAATGCTTAATGCGCTTAAAGTGCTTGGTGATGTTGATGATGGAATTGACCTTGTTTCGTCTACCGTTATTGAGCCTATACAAAAACTTAAAGTATCGCATATGGGTAGTGTAAACCCAAGATTGCATACTGATGAAATACTTATATCGCTTGCAGTTTCGGCAGTTACTAACCCCGTTGCAAGCCACGTATTAAAGCAACTTGATAAACTTCGTGGTGCGCAGTTCCATTGCACAGTAGTTTTATCGCATGTTGATGAGGCAACGCTTAAAAAGTTGGGCATTCATGTAACATATGAGCCGTTTAGGAGTTCGCCAAGAAAATGCGTTTCTAATTAGTATAAATTAATGATTTAAAAAAATATTGACATACCGTTCAATATTGTGATATAATCACAAAAACGAAAGTTTAGGAGAGAGAAGATGGATTTATTAACCATTTTGTTGATTGTTGATGCAGGTTTGCTTGCTCTTGTTTTAATTTTTTCGCTTATTAGATTTTTAGTAGTAGGTGTTAAAAAGAACAAAGCCATTGCCGAAGAAAAGGCACAAGCCGAAAAAACTGCTACCGAAGAAGTGGTAGAAGAACCAAAAACTGAAGAGCCTGCCGAAGAAGAAAAGGTAGAAGAAACTGTGGCGCAACCAGAGGAAGAAGAAAATGATGAACCTGCTAAAGAAGAATCTCCTTATGTTGACGAAACTATGATTACTATTCCAAGAATCAAAGTTCGTTTAATAGAAAGCGCACCTGCTCAAAAACTTGTTGAAAAAGAAGAACAAGAAGAAAAGAAAGTAGAACCCGAAGCATATAACGCTCAAGTTGTTAACGAAACTACCGAAGCGTTTGAAGTTCCTGCTGAGCCTCAAGAAGAACTTGTTGTTGGCGAAGCAAACGCACTTGTTATTGATGCAAAGCGCATTCCTTTCAAAGAAAAATTGCTTGGTGCAGATGAAAAAATTCAAGGCTACTACAACGAACTTTATAACAAGTTTATCTCTTATAGAAAAATGCACCCACGCGTTTCTGCAAAAGGCGTTTCCTTCCGTTTTGGTAGAGATTTAGTTGCTAAAATTACCTATCGTGGCAAAACTATGAAACTTCACCTTGCACTTGACATCAATGCTTTTGATGAAAAGGTATATTTCCAAAAGGATATGAGTGATGTTAAATCGTATGTAGAAGTTCCCTTTACCGTTAAGGTTAAGAGTGATAGGGGTGTTAAAAAGGCAATTGAACTTATTGATGCTCTCACCTTTGCAAAGGGCATTGAAGCAAAAACCCGTTTTGAAACTGTTGATGCAGTTGCCGAACTCAAAGCACTTGACTAATATTTATATTAAAAACAAAAAAAAGCACGACCTGTGGTCGTGCTTTTTATTTTGCAATCCGTAACCCTACGAAGTAGGATTTAATTAAGTGGTATCTTTTTAAGAGAAAACGAAAAAAGTCGGTATTGACTTTAATGGTATGTTATGGTAAAATTTGGGTAATAAAATATATAAAAAAGGAGATATAAGTTATGGCAGAATTTAAGATTCCTGAAAAGGCAAGAGTAGCAGTATTAACAGGCGCTAAAAAAATTGATATTTTAGAATTACCTGTTCCTGAAATCGGCGACGACGAAGTGCTTGTTAAAGTTGAACAAACTGGTATATGTGGAACTGATGTGCACGAATATAAGGGCGATCCATTTGGTTATATCCCTGTAGAATTAGGGCACGAAGGCACAGGCACGGTTGTTAAACTTGGCAAAAATATTAAAACCGACTATTACGGAAAACCCTTATCGGTTGGCGATAAAATCGTTACAGGCTTAAAGCCTTGTGGTGTGTGCGACACTTGTAAAAACGACCCAGAACATATTCACCTTTGCCCAAACGGTGAAATATTCGGTTTAATGCCCGGCGAAGAGGCATATAAAAACTTTAACGGTTGGTTTGGCGAATATATTAAAATCAATAAAGGTGGCGTTATTTTCAATGTTAGCGATATGGATGTTGATTTAAGAACGCTTATTGAACCTTGCGCAGTAGTTGTTCACGCAGTTGAACAAGCAAAACAAATATTTAACTTTAAGCAAGGCTCTTATGTTTTAATTCAAGGTTGTGGGCCAATAGGACTATTGCTTTTAGCAACAGTTAGAACAATGGGTGTTCGCAATATAATTGCCGTTGATGGCGACGAAAAGCGTTTAGAAATGGCTAAAAAACTTGGCGCAAAATATTCGGTAAACTTCTTGAAAGAAAATGCTATTGAAAAGGTTCAAGAAATAACTGGAACGGGCGCAGAAATGGCTTTCCAATGCACAGGCTCGCCAAAGGCTGCAAGCACCATTTGGAAATATGTGCGTAGGGGTGGAAGTATGTGCGAACTTGGTTTCTTCGTTGACAATGGCGACACCACTTATAATCCACACCAAGATATTTGTAATAAAGAAATTAAGGTTATAGGCTCTTGGACATACCAAGCAAAAGACTGGATACAGGCTTGTGAAGTATTAAAAGAAGCGCAAAAAGACGGGTTACCCGTAGCAGAACTATTAACTCATAAATACGCGTTGAAAGATATTAACGACGCTATGGAAATGAATATTAGTATGCAAGGCTTAAAGATAGTTGTTTTAGGCGAATAATTATTTAAAAAAGAAAATATGCAGAGAAAAATCTCTGCATATTTTTTTATTGCTAAATTATTCAATAGTGAAGTAATCTAATAAGGATTGTAAAGAAGTGATTGTAGCATCAAACTCACTCATATCGGATTTCGCCATTGTAATTCCATACCAACCAGTAGTTTCTGCCGTGAAAGTTGAAGTGTTCCAACTATCCATTATTAAAAGCCTATCGGTGCTACTTACTACCGTTGGGGTAGAGCCGTTTTGCGCGTATAGGAAGTATTTGAAGTTTGTGCCATCTTTAATAGTTAGTTTTTGACCTGCCTCTAAATAAATGTTGGTGTTAGAAGATAGCCTACAAGTTTCACTTGATGAGGGGTAGTAGGTTGATGCAATATTAAGCGAAATACCACTTAATGGTTTAACGGTATCAATAGTGAAGTAATCTGCTAATGTTTGCGAAGAAGTAATTGTAGCATCAAACTCACTCATATCGTCTTTTGCTAATGTTATACCATACCAACCTGCGCTTGTTATTGTGAAAGTATCTTGTGCCCAACCACTCATTATTGAAAGCCTATTATCGCTATCTATTTGAGTTGGTGTTGCGCTTGTTTGCGCATATAAGTAGTATTTGAAGTTTACATTGTCTTTAAGGGTTATCTTTTGACCTGCTTGTAAATAGATGTTTGTGTTAGATGATAACCTACAAGTTTCGCTTGCCGATGGGTAGTAGGTAGATGCAATATTAAGCGAAATACTGTTTAATGGCTTAATTTCGTAAGAAACTTGGCTTTGGGTAAGTTCAATAGCCGATAAATTGTTTAAGCCGTTTGCCATAATACTTGCAATATATTTATGACCTGCTGTGTTGGGGTGTAAGCCATCTGGCATATATAAAGTTCTTGTTGAGGGGAGCGATGGGTTTAATCCACTTATATTAAACAAATCAATAACAGGAACTGAATACCTTTCGCAAACTTCTTTCATAGCATTTACATAATCGCTTAAAGCATAGCCTGCGCTATTTTTATCGTAATCGTAGGTTAAATTATGTTGTCCGTAGCGGTGAAGTGGGGTAACGAAAACAATTCTTGAAGTGGGGTATTTTGCTTGTAAAGATGGAATTATAACATTTAGCGCACCGTAGAAAGATATGTCGGTTTTATCGGCAATAGTGCCAAGTGGAGTGTTAAAACCATAATCGTTAGTGCCCATAAATATTTGTATTAAATCGGCATTTGGTATTGAAGTGTATCTTGAAATAAGTGGTTCGTAAGAAAGCCTATTATCACTTGTTGCGCTAAAACAAGATTTTCCAACGCCCATACCAACAACGCTTTCAAGTTCTAAATCGGTTTTCAAAACTTCCCAGTATTTATCGCCATCACATTTTGCGCCGTAGGTGATGCTATCGCCAACAAAAACTGCGCTTTTGCCTTTCCAAGCGCTTTGAGTGGTAACTTCAATATTCTCAAATAAGTTTCCAACTTCAACCCAAGCACCGTTAGATTTACTATAAACTAAACTTGTTGACACATCTAAATATGAATCGCCCTCATTTCCAAGTTGAGTGGTAGGAAGAGTATTGCCTGTAAGCCAACAACTTCCATCTTTGCCTACTGCTTTAACGCCCGTTGTAGTGCCGTTAATATACCAGTATCCACTTTCAATAGTAACTACTGGTGAAACGCCTGTTTCACCATCTTCGCCCTTGGCTTTAACGGTGGTTGGTGTTCCATCAATTTCCCAATAGCCTTGTGCGTTAATTGTTATAACTGGTGCTGCAGGGGCTTGGGGAGTGTTTCCAGGTTTTCCGTAGTTTTCCATAACTATCGCCCAGTCAGTAGCAGTTTTTTGATATAAAATATAGTCGTCAGTATCAATAAAATAGTCGCCAACCTTTGCGTCGGTAAATTGTGTAACGGAAGTTCCCGATTTCCAAATAGTTCCGTCAACTCCATTAGTTCCGTTTATGCCGTCTTTACCGTCAGTTCCGTTTTTGCAACCAACAAGCGAAAGTGCGCTTATTGATAAAATACCAGTTAAAGCAAAAGCAACTAAACTTTTCTTTTTACTATTTTTCATTTTTTCTCCTTATTACAACTTTTAAGAAAATAGATATAAATAAAATAACACATTTTTTATAAAAAGCAAAATGAATAAGTTGGTTATATGTTTTTTTTATAAAAAAAACGGCGCTTAATTTAAGCGCCGTTTTAATTTTTTTTATTTTTTTAATACATTCCACCTTGTGGCATTTGTGGTGGTTCTGGTTCTTTAATATCGGCAACTACTGCTTCGGTAGTTAAGAACACACCTGCAACAGAGCCTGCATTTTCTAATGCAGAACGGGTAACCTTGGTTGGGTCAATAATACCACTTTCAACCATATCGGTGTATTCGCCAACAAGCGCATTAAAACCAAAGTTAGGTTTGTTTGCCTTTAACACTTCGTTTAGAATTACTGAGCCATCAAGCCCTGCGTTTGATGCGATTTGCTTTAAGGGCGATTCAATTGCTTTAAGCACGATTTTTGCACCAGTCTTTTCGTCGCCATTTAAAGTTTCAACATATTTAGAAAGGGCAGGGATAGTAGAGATAAGCGCAATTCCACCACCAGGAACAATACCTTCTTGAACGGCTGCCTTGGTTGCGTTAAGAGCATCTTCAATGCGAAGTTTCTTTTCTTTCATTTCAATTTCGGTTGCTGCGCCAACATTTATTACTGCAACTCCACCTGCAAGTTTGGCAAGGCGTTCTTGTAATTTTTCTCTATCATAGTCGCTTGTAGTTTCGGCAATTTGAGCCTTGATTGCAAGTTTTCTGCCCTCAATGGCTTGGGGATTGCCCATACCACCAACGATAGTGGTGTTGTCTTTATCAACTTTAACTGATGCGCATCTACCTAACATATTCATAGAAACATCTTTAAAGTCCATACCAAGGTCGCTTGAAATTACTTGGCCACCAGTTAAAATTGCAATGTCTTCAAGCATTGCCTTTCTTCTATCGCCAAAACCAGGTGCTTTAACGGCTACACAGTTGAACACACCTTTAAGTTTGTTTACAACAAGCGCGGCAAGTGCGTCGCCTTCAACATCTTCTGCAATAATAAGTAAGCGCATACCTTGCTGAGCGATAGGCTCAATAACAGGTAATATTTCTTGAATTGATGATATCTTTTTATCGGTAATTAAAATAACAGGCGCATCTAAAACGGCTTCCATTTTATCGGTGTTGGTTACCATATAAGCAGATGCATATCCACGGTCAAACTGCATACCTTCAACGGTGGTGAGTTCGGTTTTCATAGTTTTGCTTTCTTCAATGGTAATAACCCCGTCTTTGCCGACCTTTTCCATAGCGCCTGCTATCAATGCGCCGATATTTTCGTCGCCAGCAGAGATAGATGCAACTTGCGCAATGCCGTTTTTGTCTTCTATGGGCTTGCTAATCTTCTTTAATTCGTTAACGCACACTTCAACTGCGCCCGAAATACCCTTTTTAAGAATAACGGGGTTTGCGCCTGCCGAAACATTTTTTAAGCCTTCGTTAATCATTGCTTGCGCCAAGATTACTGCCGTGGTAGTTCCGTCGCCTGCAACATCATTAGTTTTGGTAGAAACTTCCTTAACAAGTTCTGCACCCATATTTTCAAATGGGTCTTCAAGTTCAATCTCTTTTGCGATAGATACGCCGTCGTTAGTGATAAGGGGCGCACCGTATTTTTTATCTAAAACAACATTTCTGCCTTTAGGTCCTAAAGTAATTTTAACGGTATCGGCAAGGGTATCAACACCTTTTGCAAGTGCCTTTCTTGCTTCTTCGCCGTGCTTTAATTGTTTTGCCATAATTCTCTCCTTAAAATATTATTCTACGATTGCAAGCACATCACTTTGGCGAATAATGGTAAGTTCTTTGCCATCAACCTTAAATTCGCTACCAGAGTATTTAGAATATAATACAATATCGCCAACTTTAACTTGCATAACTATTTCTTTGCCATCAATAATTCCACCAGGGCCAACTGCAACAACTTTTGCCATTTGTTGCTTTTCTTGGCTTGCGCTTGGTAAAATAAATCCACTTTTAGTTTTTTCTTCACTTTCAACGCTTTCAACTACTATTTTATCAAATAATGGTTTAACTTTCATTGTTTTGCTCCTTTAAAAATTAGCACTCTCAACCTTAAAGTGCTAAATATAATTATATACCATACTAAAAAAAAGTCAATTGAAAAAAATAGAAATTAGCAATTTTTTTTGGCAAAAAAAGTAAAATCAATTTTTAACTGGGCGCGCCTTACATTACTTGTTGACAAAAAATACTAATATGATATAATGTTACTTAATATTATTTTACTATATTAATAGGACAAATTATGATTTACGACATTTTATCTTATGCGATTATCGGGGTAGAATTAGCAGTTATTTGCGCCTTTATAGTTATTTGGAAAAAGAAGGGTGAAAGTTCGCTTGGCGAAAAGTGGCTTTACCTTATTCCAAGCGCAGTAATTTTATACTTGCTTTATGCTATGGGCGTTTTTTATGACGCGGCAAACGGTGGCGAACCACTTTCAATTTACGCATTCGTTAACATTATTAAGTGTTGTTATGAAGTGTTTATCGCTTGCGTTTCCACTCAAAACTCTGCGCTAATGCTTGCATCTAATGCATACTCTATTGCATTTTTAGTTGCAGTAATTTTAGCGTTTGCAACATTTATTTCGCTAATGATTTCGGTGGTTAAGTTCTTTTTGTTTAGAAAGGGCAAAATCCACTCACTTTTAAGAAAGGGTTGCGATATTGTTATAGGTTATTCTAACTATGCCGATATCTATATGTCTAATTATAAAAACACCCTTTTAATTTTAACTGAACCCCCAACCCCAGAGTTCAAAAAAGAACTTCGCGAAAGGGGAGTTATTTATACTTATGCTGAATTAGAAAGCGAAAGTTTTAAAAAACTATTCAAAAAATCGGTAAACTGTGGAAAAGACTTTCATTTCTTATCATTTGAGGGAGATGCAGAAACTCTTAAAACCATTGCCGTTTTCAAAAGAACGGTAACCGAACTTAATGCGCAAAACTTTTACCTTTATGTTAAGTTTGATTATAGAAACTACATTTCTATCAACGAAAGCGTGTTGCAAGACGAAAAGTTTACGGCATACATTTCTTGCTTTAACGAACACGAACTTATGGCAAGAAAGTTTGTTGAAAACTACCCTATAACAAGGTTTGCGCCACAAGAGTTTTTTGACCACTCTCACGCAGTTATTAAAGAAGGCAAAAAGTTTAACACTTTCTATTTAGGGTTTGGCGATTCGCTTTCGGCAGTTCACCGTGCTTCGCTTATGAACGATAGGCTTGTTAGTGTTAAGGCAGGAAAGGTTTGCCCGTTAGAAATTAACTATTTTGCATACGATAAAGTTGAGCATAAAGACGAAAATAAAAATGTTCACTTTTACGAAAGTAGGTTTTTTAAGCGATTACAAGGTTTTGATGAAAAGGAATATTATGAACTTCCAGAGTTTAGTTCGTCAATTGAGTTTGTGCCTTTTGACCTTGACCATAAAGATGGCGATTTGCACTTTAAGAATAAGATTTTAGAGAGTAAAGATTGTTTTAATGCCGTGCTTATTTCATACGGCTCTGCAGTAGAAAACATTGACTACGCGCTTAAAACGGTTATGTTCTTCCGCCAAAACGACATTATAAACTACCACATTTTTGTTAAGATTGATGCTTATCAACCAGAATATAAAGACTTTTTTGATGATAAAGTTACCTTTTTTGGCGCAACAAGTTTTGTGGTTAACCATGATGTTATCGTTGATGAAACACTTACCCAAAAGGCAAAGAGTGTTAACGCAAGTTATCAAGAACGCAAAAAGGCTATTAGCAAATGGACTTCGCTTTCGGCTATTAAAAAAACATCAAATCTTTATTCGGGGCTCAATTTAAGGCTCAAACTTAACCTTTTAGGCTATGACCTATTAAGCGCAGAAGAAGGCGCAACATTTGACAAAGGTATTGTTGATGAAGTGGTGGGCTTGCTTAAAAAGGGAGAGCCTGATGCTGAAGATTATAACTCTTTCTTATTTGGTAAGAAAAAAGAGTTTTATGCTTGCAACGCGCTTGCATACCAAGAAAAGTTGCGTTGGAACGCATTTTATATTGTAAACGGATATATACCTATGAAAAAAACGCAAGTTGAAAGCATTAACGGAAAGATTGTTAAAGATGACGACGGCAAGAAACTCCACGCTTGTTTAACAAGTGTTTGGGGGCTTGATGAGTATCATAGGGCAGTTGCTAAAATTATTCAAAAGGAAGAAAATATCACCTTAAAGCAAGCGCTTGTTAAGGCAAACACTTATATCTATGACTATTCGGTTATAGATGTGGTTAGAAACTTAAACGAAGGTTCAAAATATTTTATTGTGAGAAAGTAATATGGAAATTATTGATTTAGAAAAGTGGGACAGGAAAACGCCATACGAAAACTTTGTTAAATATCAAGACCCAGTTTTTTCAATGACGGCAAGAATGGATGTTACAGCCATTTATAAGTATTCTAAAAAGAGCAAAACTTCGTTTTTTGCAAACTACCTTTATGCAGTAAACCGTTCGCTTAACTCTATACCCGATTTTAGGTTAAGGATTAAAGATGAAAAGGTGGTTTCGTTTGATGAGATTGCGCCGTCGTTTATAGTGCTTAACGACCAAGGTGTTATTCAAACTGCGTCAGTTCCTGCAAACAATAACTATACTGAGTTTTATAGTTCGGTTATTGATAAAATTGCAAGGGTTAGAAAGGGCGAAAATCAAAAAGAGTTTAATAAGAGTGGCGAAGTAGGGCTATTCTACTACACGGCTGTTAAGTGGGTGGATTTTTCGCACTTAAAAAACCCCTATCATTACCCCGATAAAGAATCTACAAGCATTCCAAGAATTGCTTGGGGTAAAATAGTTAAGGTGGGAAAAAGATATCAAATGAGTATGGATATCGCTTGCCATCACGCGCTACTTGATGGTTATCCTATGGCGCTTGCGTTTAATAAGGTGCAACAGGCGATAGATAATTTTGAAAAATATATTAAGGAATAGAAAATGAAAGATAAAGTTTTTATAGGGTGGAGTGGTAGCAACGAAGTTGCTATGAAAATTAAAAGGATATTAGAGCAAGAACATAACTACATATGTTGCATAGGTGGTAATGCCGATAATAACTCATCATTTGCAAGTGTTGGCGATACCGTTATTCAACAAATAAAATCGTGCAACCAAGCAATTATGATTTTTGCTAATAAAAAAGACGGGTCAATAAGCAACAACCTATTCTTTGAACTTGGCTATGTTTTTTCGGCATACGGTGCTAAAAAGGTGCACTGCGTTAAAAAGGCAGGCGAAAACATAGTGTTGCCAAGCGACTTTGACAATTCGTTTGTTGAGCCTATTTCGTGTGATGACGAAAAGGCGTTTGTAGACGGGGTTGTTAACTACTTCTTGGGTAGGCAAAAAATGAGCATTGAGGGGAATAAAATGGTTATTATTAATAACCGTTATAAAATCCACGATATGTTGCAAGCCCATTATAGCGAAGTGGGGTCAAGGTGTAGTGACTACGAACTTGCGCAGTATGTTTTATTCTATATGCAAGCATCATATATGTTTGGCGACCAAGATATTGTTGAACAAGAACTTAAAGATTTTAAGCGCAACCACTACCACGAAGTTTCAAGCGAACTTGGTATTGCGCTTGACATAAGCCTTAACTATATGCAACTTAACGGCAGTTTGAAAATGAACGCAGAGGGCAAGGTTTATGTTGATGAAGATGCATACTTTGAGTTCGTTGAAGAAGCCAAAGAGATTTTAAGCGACATAGTAGTTGATAACTGTGGAACTTTTGATGAATGGGCAAGGGTGTTCGTTCATAACCACCTATGCTACGCTCACTTCTTGTTTGCATCTAATCTTGATAATGATGATGAAATGCGCGAAATGCTTTATAATAGATGCGTAGAATCGGGCAAGCATTGTTTAGAAGAAATTACCGAACTTGAAAACACCACACCTTGCAAGGAAAATAACGATAGCATAGGACTTATATCTTTATTTAGGTCATATGAATATAGAAACTTATTTTTAGCCTGCAAGAGTTTAAATCTTCCCGAACATCAAAAGTGGCTTGAACTTGCCAAAAAGGAAAGAAAGGCGCTTGTTAGAAACTTTAATAAGGGCTCAATTGATTCAAAACTATACGATAACTTCCTTATGGAATACTACTTAATTTTAGTAGAGTCTATGGAAAACATAGATACAAGCACCCTTGATAAGTTTGAAAAGAGAATGTATTTAAGTGAAATTAATAAGTATGTAACTCAAAAGAAAACGGAAGACAACACGGGCATTTATGTTAAAAAAATTGAAGAAGCATACGCTAAACTTAAAGATTAATTTTTTAACCCCCTTGACCGAAACGGTCAAGGGGGTTAAGTTTAGGCGCGCCTTTTTTTAAGTGTGCGCCTTTTTAGTTTAGTTGTAAATAGTTTAACATCAATTAACCCAAAAATTAAATAGAGTGTGGTGTTGAAAATAACAAGCACTCCACCAAGTATTATGAATGATAAAAATGCGCTTAAAAGGTTTGATAAAAGCCGTTCTGCCATAAGCCCAAAAATTACGGTGGGGATTGTTAAAATTATAGCCGAAACGGTAAAGGGTAAATAGTTTGGCTTTTCTTCGCAATGCTTGTTAAGTAGTAGTAGGTTTAAAACGGAAGTTAAGCCGTAAACAAAGGTAAAGCCCACAAGTAATGAATACACACCTATATACTTTGGCAAAAACCAAATAGAAAGTAGCATAAATATTCCACTTATAATATAGTAGATAAGCGTTTGCTTTTCTTTGCCGATAGAGTTAAGCATACTTGTAGTTAAATTAGATAAACTCATAAACACCATTAAAAAACTTGAAACGGAAAGGTATTTTCCACACTCTGGGCTATTAAAAACAAGCACGCCTATTTCTTCGCCAAGCACCGAAAAAACGGGTATGAAAGTGCAAGAAATAAACACGGCAATTTTTAGCGATTTTTCCACATCACTTTTAAGTGCTTTAAAGTTTTTTCGGTAATAGTTTTCGCTAATTTCAGGCACTAATACTAATGTAAGTGAGCCTATAAGTGTGGTAGGTATAAATAGTAGTGGTATGGCTTGCCCAACGGCAGCACCAAAGGCGCGCATTGCAAGTTCGCTACTCATTCCACTTGCAACAAGCCTTAACGGTAAAATTATTGAAACTAACGATATGGCAAATGAGTTCGCAGAGCGCATTACCGTTATAGGCGTTGCCGAAACAAGCAATGGTTTTAGTTCGCCAAGTGGATTTTTAAGTTTGTTTTTGCGTATGAAAAACACGGCAGTAGCCACTAAAAAGGAAAAGGTGTATGATATTAAAACTGCCACGCAAGCCCTACGCGCGCCGTCAAATATATCGGTTGCGTGGTTAATTAAAATTATGCCTGCAACTATCATTACTAATTCTTCTAAAAGTTCTATAACGCTATATGGTAAAAAGTCTTTATTTCCCCAAAACACACCACGAAGAACGGAATAAACAGAAGTGAAAATTAGCCCCGGCATTAATATTAAAAATATTTCCATACATCTGCTATCGGCAAAAATAAATGATAGGTGATTGCCAAAAAACATAAATATTAGCGCAACGGGTATAGAAGTGGCAAGTGTTACCGAAAGCCCTGCCGAAATTACCTTTTGAACTTTGAGTTTAGAGTTTTCGGCTTTGTATTTTGTCATTAGCCGTGAAACGGTTACAGGTATTCCCGAACAACATAAAGTATATATAAGCCCAAACACCGAAAGCACAACTTGGTATAGCCCTATTCCTTCAGCGCCCACCGTTCTTGACATATATATACGGTATAGAAACCCCAAAATCTTTTCACATACCGCAAACACCGTAACTACTGCAACCGTTTTGAAAAACTTACGCAAATTAAAAAGCCCCTAAAATGAATTTATATAATTCTATTCGGCAAAAAGTGTAAATATAATAAGGGTATGGAAAACTTTTTTTATAGAGTAAAGTGTGGCGACACATTAAAATCGGTTTGCATTAGGTTTAATGCGCCCATTTTTAAGGTTATAGAAATAAACAAACTAAACTGCGAAATAGAAGAAGGGGACATTATAGAAATCGTTTCGCTTAAAAATGCCAAAGAATATTTCGTTGCGCCCTTTGACACAATAGATAGCATTGCTAAAAAGTTTAATATAAAAAAAGAAGAACTAAAAGAAAAAAACGGCGTAGACTACGCCGTTTATGGAACAGTTTTATATATATAAAAAAATAGCCCCTTGGCGAAATGCCAAGGGGCTAAAGTTTTAAATTAGATTATCTGCATTCATCTGCTTTGCCTGCGCAACCTAAAACATTGATAAGTTTGTGCTTAACAAGTTCTTTAATGTTTGCTCTTGCAGGTTTTAAGTATTCTCTTGGGTCAAACTTAGAAGGATTGTCGTTGTAGAACTTTCTAATAGTTCCGGTCATTGCTAAACGAAGGTCAGAGTCAATGTTGATTTTGCAAACTGAAAGTTCAGCAGCCTTTCTAAGTTGTGATTCGGGAACGCCGATAGCGTTAGGCATTTTTCCACCGTTTTCGTTAATCATCTTAACATATTCTTGTGGAACAGAAGAAGAACCGTGTAATACGATTGGGAAATCGCCAAGTTCAGCAGAAACTGCTTCCAAAATGTCAAAACGGAGTGGTGGGGGAACTAAAATACCTTCTTCGTTTACGGTGCATTGTTCGGGAGTGAACTTGTATGCGCCGTGTGAAGTTCCGATTGCGATTGCTAAACTATCAACACCAGTTCTCTTAACGAATTCAATAACTTCTTCAGGTTTGGTGTAAGATTCGTTGCCTGCTTCTACGCAAACTTCATCTTCAATACCTGCTAAAGTTCCAAGTTCGCCTTCTACGGTAACACCGAATTGGTGAGCATAGTCAACAACCTTTTTGGTGAGTGCGATATTTTCTTCAAAAGGAAGGTGACTTCCGTCAATCATAACAGAAGTGAAACCACCGTCAATACAAGCCTTACAGGTTTCAAAATCGGGGCCGTGGTCTAAGTGAAGAGCGATTGGGATTTCTGGGCATTCCAAAACTGCTGCTTCAACAAGTTTAACAAGGTAGGTGTGGTTAGCGTATGCTCTTGCACCCTTACTAACTTGTAAAATAACGGGAGCGTTAACTTCTTTACAAGCTTCGGTAATACCTTGAACGATTTCCATGTTGTTTACATTGAAAGCGCCGATAGCGTAGCCGCCCTTAAAGGCTTTTTCAAACATTTTCTTTGTGTTTACTAATGGCATAAAAATGTCCTCCAAAATTATTTTCAATTATTAGTAGTAGTTAGATTTTTTCTAACCTTTTTAATTATACATTCTTTTTTTAAAGTTTGCAATTATTTTTTTAATAAACTTTACTTTTTTTGCCCTTTTTAATTAAAATTATGTAAACTTTGTGCTATAATCTAATTAACCAAAACTTTTAGGGGATTATTATGAAAGACCAACGCATAAATCTTTTAGCAAAAAACCTTATCAATTATTCTTGCTCGCTAAAAAAAGGCGAAAAAGTGCTTATTGAAGCAAAGGGCATTGACTATATGCTTGTTAACGCTTTAATTGAAGAAACCTATAAAGTGGGCGCTATGCCTTTTGTTAAGATATACGATAACCGTATCACTCGCGCTTTAATGCTAAACCAAACCAAAGAAAGTGTTTTGCTCCGTGCCGAAAACGATAGGGCACTTATGGAAAAAATGGACGCATATATAGGTATTCGTGGTGGTGAAAACTGCAACGAACTATGTGATGTTCCAGAAGATAAAATGAAGTTGGAAAGCGAACTTTATTCGCACCCTGTTCATCACGAAGTTAGGGTTAAAAATACCAAGTGGGTGGTTTTAAGATACCCAAATCAAGGTATGGCTCAACAAGCGAATATGTCTACCGACGCTTTTGAAGATTTCTATTTTTCGGTATGCAATTTAGATTACTCTAAAATGGATAGGGCAATGGACGCGTTAAAGGCAAGGCTTGATAAAGCCGATAAGGTTAGAATTGTTGCAAAAGATACCGATATAAGTTTTTCAATTAAGGGGATAGGCAGTAAAAAATGTTCTGGCGAAAGGAATATTCCTGATGGTGAGATTTATACTGCGCCCGTTAAAGATAGCGTTAACGGAATAATCACATATAACGCGCCAAGTGTTGAGCAAGGCGTTAAGTTTGAAAATGTTAGCCTTACCTTTGAAAAAGGTAAAATTGTTAAAGCAACGGCTAATTTTACCGATAAACTAAACGCCATTTTAGATACTGATGAGGGGGCAAGATATGTAGGCGAATTTGCATTTGGCGTAAACCCATATATCGTTAAGCCTATGGGGGATATTTTGTTTGATGAAAAAATATCTGGGTCAATCCACTTTACCCCAGGTTGTTGCTATGATGATTGCTATAACGGGAACATATCAAGCGTGCATTGGGACTTAGTGCAAATCCACACCGAAGAATACGGTGGTGGGGAAATATATCTTGACGGCGAACTAATAAGAAAGAACGGCAAGTTTTTGCCAGATGACTTATTGCCGTTAAATCCCGAAAATTTAAAATAATTGCCAAAAATTATTGACTTAAACAAGTTTTATATATATAATAAGGTTTGATAATAAATAAAAAATAAACTTTTTGGAGGACATACCTATGTCAAAAGTAACTAAAGTTGCAATTAACGGTTTTGGTCGTATCGGCCGTCTTGCATTCCGTCAAATGTTCGGTGCAGAAGGCTATGAAGTTGTAGCAATCAACGACCTTACCAGCCCAAAAATGCTCGCTCATCTTTTAAAGTATGACACGATGCAAGGAAACTACGCAAGAGACCACGAAGTATCTTTTGGCGAAGCTACCGAAACCGAAGCAGGTTTCATTACCGTAGACGGAAAGAAAATCACCATCTACGCTAAAGCAAACGCAGCAGAACTTCCTTGGGGCGCTCTTGATGTAGATGTTGTTTTAGAATGTACTGGTTTCTATACTTCTAAGGCAAAAGCACAAGCACACATTGATGCAGGTGCTAAAAATGTTGTTATTTCTGCTCCTGCAGGTAACGACCTTCCCACTATCGTTTACAATGTAAACCACAACACCTTAACTAAAGATGACCACATCATTTCGGCTGCATCTTGCACCACCAACTGCTTAGCACCTATGGCTAAAGCACTTAACGACTACGCTCCTATCCAAAGCGGTATCATGACCACCGTTCACGCTTACACCGGTGACCAAATGATTCTTGATGGACCACAAAGAAAGGGTGACCTTCGTCGTTCAAGAGCAGGCGCTATGAATATCGTTCCTAACAGCACCGGCGCTGCAAAAGCAATCGGCCTTGTTAGTCCTGAACTCAACGGCAAACTTATCGGTTCTGCTCAACGCGTTCCTACTGCTACCGGTTCAACCACCATTTTAGTTGCAGTAGTTAAGGGCAAAGATGTTACCAAAGAAGGCATCAACGCTGCTATGAAAGCACAAGCAAACGAATCTTTCGGTTACAACACCGACGAAATCGTTTCTTCAGACGTTATCGGTATGACCTACGGTTCATTATTTGATGCTACTCAAACCATGGTTTCTAAGATTGACGACGACACATATCAAGTACAAGTTGTTTCT
>JAFTSI010000039.1 GCA_017467345.1 Clostridia bacterium | reverse complement strand
TTTTCTTTTTTCTTTTTTTCTTCTTTTGGTTGTTCTTCGGGAACATAAACCCTGCCACGAATTACGCCTGTGTCTTTTTCACTTTCTTTTTTATCGTATTTCTTTTGAACAATCCAGTTGATAAGTAGGGTATTTATAATACTAATTACCGAACTTATAATAATGTAAATAGAAAATGCAGCAGTATAAAGGAAAGAGAATATTGCCATCATAATAGGCATCATAATAGTCATCATCTTTCTATTGCCTGCGCCTTGACCATCAACCGTTTGGAAATCCATTTGCGCTTTTTGGGTTTTGTTGGTTATAAACTGCATTAAGAAAGATATACCTGCAGTTAAAAGACAAAGAATAAAATATCCGTTTGGCGCTTCCTTTTCAAATTCAAGTTTAGCAGTTAATTCGTTGTATGCGCTTTCGTTAACAATTTCTTTAACTTCGCCACTACAATCGCAACTTGCTCTGCCTTGTTCACTATTAAACGACTGAACATCACTATTAACAGGGTGTGCCATAGGGCTATCTTTAACCCAAATATTTTTTACCCATAAAAACTTGCCGTTTTCTGTTCTAAAAGTGTTTGCAGCTTTTTCTTGGCGAATACCGTTAACAAATGCAATACCTTCTTCTAAAGTAGTGCCAGTAAAACCGTTGCCAGATGCATCTTTAAGATTAGTTAAATTAGTTATATCTAAATAAAAATAATCTTTTTCTGCAAAAGTCTTCTTATCACTTAAATTATAGTATTTTTCATAGCGAACATAGCCGTTTTTGTTTTGGAAAGTTATTATTCCTTTGCCATCTGGACCAGTTTTGTTAGTTAAGGTATAAGTATCGGTGGTTTTAGTCTCACCAACATTTTTAACTAACTTTAAAATCTTTTCATCATTAAACTTAATAGTTCCATCATCTAAAGTTGAAACTAAATCGTTATCAACAACAAATGAATCGTAAACTACGCTGTTATAAGATTTTGCCATATCGTAAAAATATTTGGTATTTTGGTATTTACCATAATCGGTAAAGCCGTTAATAGCAATAATAAATATTACGATACTTGCAATCATAGGAAAGCATGCGCCTGCCATTGAATAGCCGTTCTTTTTATAAAGAGCAGCCATTTTTTGGTTATACATTTCCTTATTATTAGCGTATTGCTTTTGAAGTTTTTCAAGTTCTGGCCTCATTGCTTCCATTTTGATTGAGTTCTTTTTCATAGATATTCTTGAAAACAAGTCAAAGGGGAAGGTGATGAGTTTGAGTAGCACCGTAAATAATACGATACCAAGTGCAACTGACCCACTAATTGAAACAAGCCATTTAATAATTTGCACGAAAATATTTCCCGATTCGGGAGCCATTAAAGATATAATTTCTAACATAAAACTATAATACCCACTTTATATCACTTTTTTTATCTGGCACTTTATCAAAACCACCCTTTGCCCAAGGTGTGCATCTTACTATTCTTTTTAAACCTAATATAGTTCCCTTAAAAAACCCGTGCTTAATTATTGCTTCAAGCGTATACTGAGAGCAAGTGGGAACAAACATACAAGTGCCTTTAGATATATATTTTTGGTAAAATCTTATAAGTTTAATACTTATTTTTTGTAATATATTCAATTATAAAATCCACCTTTAGAAAATAAAAAATGCATTTCATCTTTTAAGATTTCTAAACTTAAATCTTTATCAACTTTCGGTATAAAAACAAAAAAGAAGTTTTTCTTTAAAGAAACCGAAAAACTTCTAAAAGATTCCCGAAGTAACCGTTTAATCCTGTTTCTTTTTACACTACCACCGTGCTTTTTTCCTACAGCGTAGCCTACCTTTAATTCATTAGCAGGGAAATAAACGAGAGTTAGGGAAGAGGAAAATAATCTTTTCCCCTTATTAAACACTAAACTCCAATCTTTTTCTTTTTTTAATCTGTAATCCAAAATCTTGCCTTATTAAGCGGAAATCTTATGACGACCTTTATTGCGCCTTCTCTTTAATACATTTCTACCCGATTTTGATTGCATTCTTTTTCTAAAGCCGTGAACTTTACTTCTTTGTCTTTTCTTGGGTTGGTAAGTTTGTTTCATTTCTATTCTCCTATTTACTGCCAAAACTACGGCATTTTCTTATTTTTGCTTTATTATTTTATAGATTTTTATTAGTTTTGTCAATTAAATTAAACATTTATTCTAACCGACATTACTAAATATATAAAATCTTCCTTTCCTACTGGCTTAATTATTGCAGGGTCAATTTGTGTGTTTAGGTTAATAGTTACAAAATCTTCTTCAATAATCTTCAAAAACTCACTTATATATTTGCCGTTAAACGCAATAACTAAATCTTTGCCTTTAAGGTTGATAGGAACATTTTCGTTTACATTACCTATTTCACTTTTTGCAGATACTGTTAAAAGGTTTTCTTTAATATCAAACTTAACAATATTAAACCTATCGTTTTTAGCAACGATTGATGCCCTTTCAATACTTTGTAAAAGTGCGTTTTTATTAACAGTTAAAGAGTTTTCAAATCCTTTTGGTAAAATGTGGTTATACTTAACAAATTCGCCTTCAATTAAACGAGAAATAATTGTGGTATCTTTAATTTCAATAAATAATACATTGTTGTTAAGAATAACTTTTAAAGTTTCGTTATCGTCATCTAAAAGCCTTGTAATTTCTTGTAAGGTTCTTGATGGAATAACCACCTTAAAATCGCCACTTGCTTTAACTTCTTTTTTAACAACGGCCATTCTAAAACCATCTAATGCAACGCTGGTTAAAACTCCGTTTTCAATTTCGTATAAACAACCCTTTAAGATGGGGCGTGAATCATCAACAGAGCAAGCAAACGAAGTGTGGTTTGCAATTTCTTTAAACTCTTTTTGAGTGAGTTCAAAATAATCGCCGTTTATATCTTTTTCAATTACTGGAAAGTTTTCGGTGGGGTAAACTTGAAGTTGTGAAATTGAATCGGCATACTTAATTTGAAGTCCGCCTTCGTTGATAAAGGTAAGTTCAATTTTTTCCTTTTCAAGTTTTTTAACAAACTCTACAAAATATTTACCAACTACTACCGTTTCACCTTCCATTAAAATATCTGCGTGTATTTTCTTTTCAATGGTAAGTTCAGTATCGGTAGCAAGTAGTGTTAAAGTATCGCCTTTTGCAGTAATTTTTATTCCTTCTAAAACAGGGTTTGCGCTTTTTACCGAAAGCGCTTTGCTTACTTTTAACACTGCATCAGATAAATCCAATCCGTCGCATATAAGTTTCATAGAAAAACTCTCCTAATTATTACTAACTGTTATTATATAGTATTATATAATAATACTAAAAAAAAATCAAGAGATTATTTAATATGCAATAACTTTTTATAGCCTTATTTTTTTGAATAATTTGAATAGTTAGTTTTAAGGCGGATTACTTTCTTTTTTTTATTATTATTTATTTAAAATGGTAGTAATAGTAGTATGCCTTGTATAAATGTTTAAAAGGCTAAAATAATTAGTTATTTTATATCGAAATTAATGGTTAAAACTTGTTTATAAGTTATTTAAAAACTTGTAAAGAAAAGTTAAAAAGTAAAAAACTTTTTGCTAAAAATTTTTATCTAAAAAAATTAAAGAATATTAAAGTGAATAAATTAAAAATTATTCTATTTAAAATTAAAAAATATGGGTAAAAGTAGTTTTTAAAATGAGTTGTTTATAACTTGTAAATATGTTATAATAAACCTATGTTAAAAAGTTTTATAAATGAAGGTTTTAATTTAACCGAAACGCAAATTAATAGTTTTAATAAATACTACGAATTGTTAGTAGAATACAACCAAAAATTCAACTTAACGGCAATAACTGAAAAAGATGAAGTAGTTTATAAACATTTTATAGATTCACTTTACGGTGTAGAATTGTTTAAATGTTTAAAAGTTTTAGATATAGGTTCTGGTGGTGGTTTTCCTGCTATTCCTATTAAAATTATGAACGAAAATATACATCTAACAATGATGGATGCCACCTTAAAAAAATGCGAATTTTTAAAAACCGTTTGCCGTGAATTAGGTTTAGAAAATGTTACCGTTATTAATGGCAGGGCAGAAGAATACGCATTTAAAGAAGGGTTTAGGGAAAGTTTTGACCATGTTTCTGCAAGGGCAGTTGCAAGGCTTAATATTTTAAGTGAATATTGTTTACCTTTTGTAAAGGTAGGTGGTAGTTTTATTGCTTATAAAGGTGATGCTGATGAAGAATTAAACGAAGGTAAATCGGCTATTAAAACCCTTGGTGGAAATGTTAAAAACATTGTTAAAAAAGAACTTTTAGGGGCTAAACGCCAAATTATTGAGATTGAAAAGGTTTTTTCTACCCCTATAAAATACCCAAGGTCAAACGGCAAAATAAGGAAAAATCCGTTATGAGTGAGTTAATGCTTAATCCTGCTAAATCGGTGGCTTTAACGGGGCATAGAAAGGTTGATTTAAGCCTTGATATAGATAATCTTAAAAAGGTTTTTTTAGGGCTTATTGATAAGGGATTTGAAAATTTTTTTATAGGTATGGCTGTTGGGTTTGATACTATTGCTTTTAATGTTTTAGAAGATATTAGAAAACAAAAAGATATTAAACTTATTGCTTGTATTCCTTGCCCAGAGCAAGCAAAAAACTTTGATTATAAAGAAAAAGCCGAATATGATAGAATGCTTGAAAGTGCTAATGAAAAGGTTATTTTAAGCCCACATTATACAAAACTTTGTTTTATTAATAGAAATAGGTATATGGTTGATAACTCATCAGTTTTAGTGGCGTATGTAAGGGAAAAAAAGGGTGGAAGTTATCAAACAAAACTATACGCTAAAAAGAAAGGAATAACTATTATAGAAGTATAAAAAAACCAAGCATTTTGCTTGGTTTTTTGTTTTTATTCGTTAGTTTCAATTTCTTTTGGTAATGTTTTTATTAGTATTAAAGCATAGGTTAAAGTTAAAACCATTATAATAACGGCAGTTATAATATCAACAGTTTTGTTTACTTCAATTAAAAATAGCGATAAAGCATTAAATATACTATGAGTAAAAATACAGGGAAGTAATGTTTTTCCTTTATAGAAAATAATTACGAATAAAAAGCCCGTTGTAGTTGCATAGCCTATTTGAAGAAGGGTGGGAAGAATATCGGCATTAAAGGTTAATAGGTTTATTATATGCCCAAAACCAAAGGTTAAACTGCTTATAATTATGGCAGGTTTTATGCCTGTATCTTTTTCTAATGCCTTAAACAAAAAACCCCTAAAAATAATTTCTTCTAAAAAGCCAACGCAAAACATACTAACTATAAATATTAACGAATCAATAAAATTAGTTGTTATTTGCGCCCCAAACCATAGGTTTACTGAAATCAAAACAAAAAGGGGAATAAAGAATAAAAAGTGTTTGCTTTTATATGGCGAACTACATAAACCGTAGTTAATATTTAGTTTATTTTTAAAAATAAAAACTAACAAAAATACACATAGCGCAATATAAAAAAGCATTGTTAAAAAGTTTGGTAAGTTTAAAATAAGCGCAATATTATCAAAAATTATAGTTCCAACTATATATATAATTATAAATGTAATTGAAAACCATAACTGGCTTTTATTATAAAGAGATTTCATTGTTTATAAATGTTTTGAATAGCCTTTGCCTTGTTTTACGCACTTACTTATGCGTGATAGGGTTGCGCTTGAAATACCAGTTTCTTTAATAATGTTTTCGTAAGTTTCGCCGTTTAGTAGCATTTTTGCGCTTTTTAAGCGCTGTGTCATAGCATCAAGTTCGCTTTGCGAACAAAGGTCAATAAAAAAGTTTTCCACTTCGCTTTCTGTTGCTAATTTTGAAATAACGGTAAAAAGTTCGTTGTGGTCGGTATTAGAACACATAATTTTTATTCACCGTCCTTATTAGTTACGCTTTGTAAAAAGTGTTTAAGTTTTTCGCTTTTTGGGTTTTCTAAAACCTTTTTGGGTGAGCCTATTTCTTCAATAACGCCATCAGCCATAAACACAATTTTATCGCTTACATTTTTTGCAAAGCCCATTTCGTGGGTAACTATAATCATAGTTCTATCTTTGTTTTTAAGTTCTTTAATAACCTTTAAAACTTCGCCCGTTAGTTCTGGGTCTAAGGCAGAAGTAGGCTCATCAAAACATAAAATCTTAGGCTCTAATGCTAAAGCCCTTGCTATTGCCACCCTTTGGCATTGACCACCAGAAAGTTCACAAGGATATGCATCTTTTTTTTCGGTTAAACCTATTGTTTCTAAAAGGGCAAGGCACTTTTCATCAATAAGTTTAAGTTCGGTTTCTTTAAAAAGTTTTACCTTTTCGCGTTTTTCTTTAAAAGAAATGCCATTAAGAGACTTTTTATACTTTTTAATTTTATCTTTTAATAAAACGGTGGGGGCAAGGGTTATGTTTTTATAAACACTATATTGTGGAAAAAGGTTAAAAGACTGGAAAACCAAGCCGAAGTTTAAGCGTTTTTTGCGCAAAACTTCATCTTTTTCGTTTTTAGTTTGTTCGTTAAAAAGCACTTCGCCATCAAGTAGCATTTCGCCACCATCTGCCATTTCTAAAAAGTTGATACAGCGAAGTAGGGTAGTTTTACCACTACCCGAACTGCCTATAATAGAAACAACTTCGCCCTTTTCAACAGAAAGGTCAATACCCTTTAAAACTTCGGTTTTGTCAAAACTTTTAGTAAAATTTTTAATATCAAGATATGCCATTTTTACACCTTATAATAGGAAAGTTTTTTCTCTATAAAACGGAATAGTAATGTAAGTAGTGCAGTAAACACTAAATAGTAAACTGCCGTGTAGAATAAAGGCCACAATAAGCCCCCGTCTTTAATATACCTTTGAGCAAAGAAAATAAGTTCATAAAAGGTTATAATTCTTGCAAGCGAAGTATCTTTAACAAGGGTAATAATTTCGTTGCTCATAGGTGGAATTATTCTTTTTACAACTTGCATTAAAATTACTTTGAAAAATATTTGACCTTTGGTTAAGCCTAAAACCTTGCCCGCTTCGTATTGACCTTTTGAAATAGATTCAATACCACCGCGGTATATTTCTGAAAAATAGCACGCGTAGTTAATACCAAAGGTAATAAAGGTAGAAAGGTATGCGCTTAATCCTTTACCAACCCCAAAAATTAAACCAGGGCCATAGTAAACGATTATGAGTTGTAGCATTAGTGGCGTTCCACGAATAATCCACACAAAAGTGTTGCAAAACCATTTTAATGGCTTTAATTTAGACATTGAGCCAAATGCTATAAGTAGCCCCAACGGCAACGATATTAAAAGTGTTACGAAAAATATTTTAAGCGTTTCTACAAAACCTACTAATAGGTCTAAAGAAATGGTTAAAAATTGTGATGATAATAGTAAATAATTCATAATAATTAAAATTAAAGAGAAATACCTTAAAAAGATATTTCTCTTTTAGGTTTTATTTTTTTAGCCTTCTATAAGAGCCTTAGCCATCATATAGTCAACGATAGCAATTTCGCTTTTTCCCGACATAACTTCTAAGAAAGCATCTGATTGAGCAGTTACTGAAACTAAACCATCTTTTAAGTAGGTGCTATTTTTGATAAATGTTTCACCTGCAGAGCCACTTTCAGCAGCAACTCTTACACCCGTCATTTTGTCAATAGATGCATATTTTTCTGCATTTGATTTTAACACAACTGCAACTTGCCTGTTTTCCATATAAGGAACTGAAACATCTGCTGCGGCTAATATTTCGTTAGTGATTGTCATACCGTTCCAAACACAGTCAATTCTACCTGCGTTTAAGTCTAAAATCTTGTTGTCCCATTCAATTTCTTTGAATTCAATAGCAATATTAAGTTTTTGACCAACTGCTCTTGCAAGGTCTGCGTCAAAACCAACCCATTCGCTACTGCCTTCTTCTTTGTAATCCATAGGCTTATAGTCGGTAATACCAACAACAAGTTTGCCGTTAGCAGTAATGGTTGCAAAATCGGTGCTACCTGCATTTTCTGCGGCAGCGGGGGTGTAGTTAGTAACACCTGCAACACCATAGGTTTCTGCAAGGGTTGCTAAAACGCCTTCGTCTTCAAGTTCAGCGATTGCGTTTTCAACCATTCTGGTTAAGTTTGAACCCTTTCTAAATGCAATACCAAATGATTCGGTTTCGCCACCAACTTCAATAATTTTCAAATCTTTGTAAGTTGTTCCGCCACAGGCCGTTAAGCCAAAGCACGCAATAACACTTAATGCAAGTGTTAAAATTAATGTGATGAGTTTTTTCATTTTAATATATCTCCTAAAAATATTTTTTACTTTATTTAACTAAAGTGATGTTTGTATTATACTTTATTTAACTAAAGTAGTCAAATGATTTTAATAGGTTTTTAAAATATTTTTTTGCAAACATTATATATATAATATATATTCGCGCGCGCAAGGTAAAAGGCGGGGTATAAAAGAAAGCAAAATTGTAAAGAATAGGGTAAAAAGGTAAAAAGGAGAAAAATATGAAACTTATTGAAAGTAAAACCTATTACAATTTAGCAAAAGCCTATGCAGGAGAGTGCCAAGCAAGAACGCGTTATGAGTTTATTGAATATGGCGCAAGGATGCAAGGGTATAAAGCACTTGCAGAAGTGGTAGACAAAATTGTTTACAATGAGTTTAACCACGCGCGTATGTTTTACACTAAAATCCAAGACGCGTGCGACACGCCTATTAAAAATATAGAAGTGTGTGCAGGGTATCCTTTTAAGGAAAAGTGGGATTTAGTTGAAAACTTAAAACTTGCAAGCGAAGACGAAGGTGCAGAAATTAAACTTTACGAAGAGTTTGCCCTTGTTGCCGAAGAAGAAGGGTTTAATGAAATTGCAAAACTGTTCCGTGATACTGCGGGAGTGGAAAATTGCCACAAAATGCTTTTTTGCGACCTTTATAACCAGTTAAAGAAAGGAACTCTTTATAAAAAGCCAAAGGCAGTAAAGTGGAAGTGCGCCGATTGTGGATACGAAGAAACCTTAAAACAGGCTTGGGAAGAATGCCCGCTTTGTAAGGCAAAGCAAGGCTCTGTTATGCTTAAACTTAGTGATGAGTAAAAATAAAAAATCCCCGAAAAAATCGGGGATTTTTATTTACTTTAACGATTAGTCGTTTTTAGCAAGATTTTTGTAAGATTCACGGCGAGCCTTGCTATCTTTTTCGGTTTGTTCAAACAAGCCTTCTGCAAGTTCGGGGCGAGCCTTCATTAATGATGCGTATCTGGTTTCACCAAGTAAGAACGCTTTGTAATCGCCAGTAGGTTCTTTGCTATCAAGAGTGAAAGGATTTTTACCTTCATCTGCAAGAGCAGGATTATATCTATATAATTGCCAGTAGCCACAATCAACAGCCTTCTTTTCTTCTTCTTGGCTCTTCATCATATTGATACCGTGGTTGATACAAGGTGCATAGCAGATGAGGAGTGAAGGTCCGTCGTAACTTTCTGCTTCTATAAGTGCGTTAACAAATTGTTGTTTGTTAGAACCCATAGCGCATTGAGCAACATAAACATAACCATAACTCATAGCCATCATACCAAGGTCTTTCTTCTTGGTTCTCTTACCAGCAGCAGCGAATTTTGCGATTGAGCCAGTAGGAGTTGACTTACTTGCTTGTCCACCGGTGTTAGAGTAAACTTCGGTGTCAAGAACTAATACATTTACATCTTCGCCCATAGCAAGAACATGGTCAAGTCCGCCGTAGCCGATATCGTATGCCCAACCGTCGCCACCGAAAATCCAAATAGATTTCTTAATCATACAATCTTTATCTTTTAAGATTTCTTTAGCAAGGTCGCAATCAACACCGGTAAGAACTTCTTCAAGTTTCTTAGATGCTACTTTAGAGCCTTCTGCGTTCTTTCTATTAGCAAGCCATTCTTCACAAGCCGATTTGATTTCGGGGTTGGTTGCCTTGTTAGCAAGTTCTTCAATCTTTTCAGCAAGTTTTGCTCTTCTTTGACCGTAAGCAAGGTTCATACCATAACCGAATTCAGCATTGTCTTCAAACAAACTGTTAGCCCAAGCAGGACCTTTGCCTTCTGCGTTGGTGGTGTATGGGCAAGTAGGAGCAGAGCCACCGTAGATTGATGAACAACCTGTTGCGTTTGCAACTACCATTCTATCACCGAAGAGTTGGGTAATAACCTTAACATAAGGAGTTTCACCACAACCTGCGCAAGCGCCAGAGAACTCAAATAAAGGTTTGCTAAATTGTGAGCCTTTAACAGTTGACTTCTTGCAACCTGGGCAGTTAGAAACATCAACAGGAGCAAGTTTTTCGCTGTATTCGTAGTTAACGGTTTCTTCTTCAACGATTGAACCAAGTGGAACCATAGTGAGAGCGTTTTCTTTAGCAGGACAAATGTCTGCACAAACGCCACAACCCATACAGTCAAGTGGTGATACTTGAATTCTAAATTCGTAACCTTTGTTTCCAAGCATTGCTTTAGTGGTGAAAGAAAGGGGTTTTTCTTCGCCTTCTTTAACTATTGCAGGGCGGATACATGCGTGAGGACAAACGAACGCACATTGGTTACATTGAATACATTTATCTGCATCCCACTTAGGAATATTAACTGCAACGCCACGCTTTTCGTATTGAGTTGTTCCTACAGGAACGGTGCCGTCTGCGTTAAATGCAGAAGAAGGAAGTTTATCGCCTTCTAATACTAAAATAGGATGAACGATATCTTTGAAGTATTTGTTATCAGCAACTTCTGCCATAGGAGCGCCTTCGGTTGCGTTCTTCCAAGATGCAGGAACTTCAATCTTAATAAGGTTTGCAGCGGCAGAATCAATTGCGTTATAGTTCATTTGAACGATAGCGTCGCCTTTCTTTGAAAATGACTTATAAGCCATTTTCTTCATATAGTCAACTGCTTGGTCATAAGGAATAATGTTTGCAACCTTAAAGAAAGCAGATTGTAAAATGGTGTTGGTTCTTCCACGAAGACCAAGTTCTGCGGCAATCTTAATTGCGTCAATAACATAAAGGTTAATGTTCTTGTTAGCGATATCGCGTTTTACGCTTGCAGGGAGAACGGTTTCAAGTTCTTCGGCAGATTTAGCAGCCGTGTTGAAAAGGAATGTTCCGTTTTCTTTAATATCGCCAGTCATATTGTAACGGGTGAGGTATGATGGGTTAGAACATTGTACGAAGTCTGCAGAGTCGATTAGATATGCAGATTGGATAGG
>JAFTSI010000038.1 GCA_017467345.1 Clostridia bacterium | reverse complement strand
TAAAGAGATATATTCACAAGCAGGATTAAATACTGAAGTATTGCCAGTAACTACTGAAGAATACGGGCTTTCTAAAGCAAAAAGGCCATTTAACAGTAGGCTTGACAAGTCAAAACTTATAGAAAATGGATTTAAGCCGTTGCCAGACTGGAAAGACGCGCTTAATAGATATTTAAAAGAGATAGGGGAATTATGATACCTAAAATAATTCATTACTGCTGGTTCGGTAGAAACGAAAAAAGTAAACTTTTGAAAAAATGCATGAAAAGTTGGAAAAAACTTGAAAAGGCAGGCTACAAGTTTATAGAGTGGAACGAAGATAATTGCGATATGAACGCAAACGCTTTTGTAAAGTATTGCTATGAAAATAAAAAGTGGGGATTTTTAGGCGATTATTTTCGTTTTAAGGCCGTTTATGAAAACGGTGGAATATATCTTGATACTGATGTGTTAGTATATAAAACTTTTGACGACTTATTAGATTGCGATTTCTTTGGTGGATTTATATACGATTGCGCTATGAGTACGGCAATATTTGGTGGTGCCAAGGGTAATTCTATTTGTAAAGACTTAATGGATTTTTGGGCAAACACAAAAGATGTTCCAGTATCTAACGGTGCAGTAACTGAATATTTTTATGAAAAGGTAAAGGGGTTTAAGTTAAACGGCAAGCGCCAAACAATAGAAACTAATGGGGAGAAAATAGAACTATTTCCTAAAGAAGAGTTTGAAACTGGAAAGGTTATAGGGAAATCGCATACCCTACATTTTAGTGATTGTTGTTGGGCTAACATTAAGAAAAAAATGGCTGCTCAAATTAAGTTGATAGCGGCAAAACTTCCCATTAACCTAATGGCAAAACGAAAAATTAAACGCGCCGATAACTATATGAAAAAGCAAGGCAAATACCAAGAGTGGTATTTTAATGATGCTAATAAAGGAGACTAGGAAATGGGACAGATTAAAGTTGAAAAGTGTGAAATAGAAGGTTTATATGTTATTACTCCAGCCGTTCACGGTGATGATAGGGGGTATTTTATGGAATCATATAACCTTAACGATATGAAAGAACAAGGGCTTGATATGGTGTTTGTTCAAGACAACCAAAGTATGTCTAAAAAAGGGGTTCTTCGTGGACTTCACTTCCAGAAACAATTCCCACAAGGCAAACTTGTTAGAGTAATTCGTGGTAGAGTTTTTGATGTGGCAGTTGATATTAGAAAGGAAAGCAAAACCTTTGGCAAGTGGTTTGGCATAGAACTTACTGCAGAGAACAAAAAGCAATTTTATGTTTCGCCTGGATTTGCGCACGGATTTTTGGTGCTTTCAGATGAAGCAGAGTTTTGCTATAAGGTAACCGATTTCTATCACCCTGGTGATGAAGGCGGAATTGCTTGGAACGACCCTGAAGTTGGAATTAATTGGCCAGAAATTGTTGGCGAATATAATGGCACGGCAAATGCCGAAGGCTATACCCTAACTGATGGAACAAAAATACTTCTTTCCGAGAAAGACCAAAAAACTTTAACATTAAAAGAAACTATAAAATAAAAAGGGACTACTTTAATTATGACGACGGAAAATAAAAAACTTAATATCATTATGATAGGGCAAAAAAATGTTCCGTCGCGCGATGGGGGGATAGATGTCGTTGTAGGCGAACTTGCCCCTGAAATCGCAAAAAAAGGGCACGCAGTTACGCTACTTAACAGAAAGCGTAAAAAAGAAAAAGGCTTGCCTATATTAAAGGAATATAAAGGTTGCAGTTTAGATGAGTGCTTTACTATAAATAAGCGCGCATTTGATGCCTTAGTGCACTCTTACTTTGCAACTAAAAGGGCTATAAAACTTGGCAAAAAGGGCAAAGTTGATATAGTTCATTACCACGCAGAGGGACCGTGCTTTTTCCTTTATAAGTTCCCTAAAAAGGAAAAGAGAAATTATAAAATTGTGGTAACTATTCACGGCATTGATTCAAAGCGCGCAAAGTGGAAGGGATTTGGTAGCAAAGTGCTTGAAATTTGCGAAAAGAGAATAGTTAAGTATGCAGATGAAATAATAGTTTTGTCTAAAAAAGACCACGACTTTTTACTAAAAACTTACGGAAGGGAAAGCACTATAATTCCAAACGCAGTTTCTACTCCAGAGTTTTTAGCACCAAACACGATAGAGAAAAAGTGGGGGTTAAAGGAAAAGGATTATTTATTAACTCTTGCAAGGTTTGTGCCTGAAAAGGGATTACATTATTTAATTGAAGCCTTTTTAAATGCTACAAAAACCACAGGCTCAAATAAAAAACTTGTATTATCTGGAAACTTAAGTTTTGACAAGAACTATTATGAAAAAATAGTAAATATGTGTAAGGGTAAAGATAACATCATTTTAACCGGCTTTGTTGATGGCGAAACGGTAAAAGAACTTTACTCAAATGCTTACCTATATGTGTTGCCAAGTGAACTTGAAGGGATGAGTATGTCGCTATTAGAAGCGTGCGCATATAAACTTCCTTGCCTTATATCTAACATTGAAGAAAATATTGCAGTTACAGGCGAAAATGTTTATACTTTTGAAACTAAAAATGTTGAAAGTTTAACGCGCGTTTTAATAGATTTATTAAAGGGAAAAAAATCACTACTTGTTTCAAATAAAAAGTTCTTTACTTGGGGCGAAATAGCAAAAAAAACTATAGAGTTATACGAGAGGTAAAAATGAAAGTTCTTCTCGTAAACAAGTTCCACTATCTTAAAGGCGGAGCAGAAAAATATTACTTTAACTTAGCAGACGCTTTAATAAGTGAAGGCGACGAAGTAAGTTTTTTCTCAATGAAAGATAAGTTAAACTTTCCTTGTGAAGATGAAAAGTATTTTGTTTCGCACGCATCTACAAGTGGAAACTTAATAGAAAAATTAAAACTCATCTTTAATATGCGCTATTCTAAAGAAGCGTATAAGAAAATGAGTAAGTTATTAAAAGATAAAAACCCTGAAGTTGTAATTATAAATAATTTTCATAAGCACTTAACATTCTCTATTGTTAAAGCGATAAAAGATTTTAACCCAAAACTTCCCATAGTATGGGTGGCGCACGACTTAATAGGTGTTTGCCCTGTATATACTATGCTTGACGGAAAGGGGAATAACTGCGAAAAATGTTTAGGTGGCAACTATAAAAACTGCACTATAAACAAATGCGCAAGGGGCTCTAAACTGCTAAGTTATTTAGCAAGAAAAGAAGCAGAATATATAAAGAAAAATAAGTTCTATGACTTAATTGACCTTATAATTTGCCCATCAAAGTTTTTGGCAAACACTTTAATAAGGGGCGGATTTGATAGCAAAAAAATTAAAGCGATATTAAATCCTTTAGAAATTAATCATAAGTTTAGCAAAAAAACTCAAAACGAAAACTACTTGTTGTATTTTGGTAGGCTTTCAAAAGAAAAGGGTGTTGAAAGTTTGATTCGCGCAGTAAAAAATAGTGGAATAAAACTTGTTGTCGCTGGTAATGGCCCTATTCAAAATGAGTTAAAAAATATAGTTAAAAATGAAAATATTAACGAAGTAGAGTTTGTGGGCTATAAGTCAGGCAAAGAACTTGATGAATTAGTGGATAACTGCAAGTATGTTTCGGTGCCAAGCGTTTGTAAGGAAAACTGCCCGTATAGCGTAACAGAAAGTTTAGCAAAAGGTAAACCTGTTATTGCAAGAGCAACGGGTGGTATAACCGAACTTGTAGTAGATAATGAAAATGGATTTTTGTTTAGTGATGACAATGAATTAAAAGGTGCAATTGCAAAAGCCTTTGCGCTTGATGAAAAAGAGTATTTAAGGCTATGCGAAAATGCTATTGACTTTGCTAAAAATAATTTTGACGCAAAAAAATATACAAAATAATTAAAAACTATAATTAACGAATACACAAAATAACTAAAAGGAAAAACTGAAAAATGCAAATAGGTGTATTAGGCGCAGGAACTTGGGGCGTTGCGCTTGCAAGAATGCTACATAATGATGGTAAAAAGGTGGTAGTTTGGTCTGCTCTTGAAAACGAAGTTGAAAATCTTTCTAAATCAAGGGTGCACCCAAATCTTTTGGGTATGAAAATACCAAAAGGAATAGAGTTTACTACCGATATTAAAAAGGCTTGCTCTGGCAAAAAGATAATTTTATTTGCCGTGCCTTCGGTGTTTTTAAGAGACACCGTTAAAAAGGCAGCGCCTTATATTAATGATGGTCAAATTATCGTAGATGTAGCAAAGGGTATTGAGTCTGATACAATGCTCACTATGAGTGGTGTTATTTTAGACCAACTTAAAGCATTAGATGATAAAAAGTCGGTTAAAGTGGTTGCCTTGTCTGGGCCTACTCATGCCGAAGAAGTTGCACTTGATATGCCCACCACAATCGTTTCTGCATGCGAAGATTTAAAGGTTGCAAAAACTGTTCAAGATATATTTATGAACGAAAACTTCCGCGTATATACAAATAGCGATATTTTGGGTGTAGAACTTGCAGGTTCGTTAAAAAATATTATTGCGCTTGCTTCTGGTATGGCTTCAGGGCTTGGTTATGGCGATAACGCAAGGGCGGCGCTTATAACCCGTGGCGCAAAGGAAATTGCCGATTTAGGAAAGGCAATGGGAGCAAACGAAAAAACCTTTTCAGGGCTTAGTGGTGTTGGCGACTTAATAGTTACTGCAACAAGTGTTCACAGTAGAAATAACCGTGCAGGTATGCTTATGGGCAAGGGGGTTTCGTGCGCCGAAGCCATTAAACTTGTAGGTATGGTGGTTGAAGGTGTAAACGCTGTTCCTGCGGCAAAGAAACTTGCCGAAAAGTATAAAGTAGAGTTGCCTATAGTAAATGCAGTTGATGCGGTGATTAAGGGAAATCTTGATCCAAAAGATGCTGTTAGAGATTTAATGACAAGAGATAAGAAAGCGGAGTTCTAAATTAGTTATGGCTGATGGAAATATAAAAGTTAGCGTAATCGTTCCTGTGTATAATGAAGAAGAGTGGATATGTAGATGTTTAGCATCTTTAGTGCACCAGACACTTAAAGAGATAGAAATAATTTTAGTAGATGATGGCTCTACCGATTCAACGCCTGAAATTTGCGATGGATATGCTAAACTTTACAATAATATTAAAGTAGTTCACAAACAAAACAAAGGTTTAGGCTTTGCCAGAAATAGTGGATTAGAAGTGGCTTGTGGTGAATACGTAACCTTTTGTGATAGCGACGATTACGTGGACCTTGAAACTTACGAAAGGGCTTACGAAAAGGCGAAACTTTTTGACGCAGAAGTAGTAAGGTTTGACTATACAAGGGAAACCCCTGATGGACAAACAGTGCTTGCGCATAAAAGATGCCCACTTAAAGAAGGTTTTTATGGTGAAGATAAAATTAAAGAAGAAATCTTTATGCCAACCTTTGGAATGCTACCATATCAAGGTGCAAAAGACTTTGTAGACTGTTCTTCTTGTACTAATATTTATAAGCGTGAGTTTGTGGAAAAACACGGCTTTAAGTTTGTTTCTGAAAGAGAGTGCATTAGCGAAGACTTAATGTTTTGCTTAGAAGTGTTTTTTAAAGCACAATCGGTTTATGTTTTAACTGATAAGTTTTATCATTACATAGTCAATAAAGGTTCGCTTACCACTAAGTATAGAAAAGATAAACTTCAAGAAAGTATTAAACTATATGAAGATTTAGTGGCTAAAAGCAAAAAGTTTGGTGTTTATGAAAGTGTTAGACTAAGGACTAAAAGAACTTTTATCTCGCTTGTTAGGGGTTGTATAAAACAAGAACTCGTTTTAAATAAGGATAAGAAACAGGCAAATAAAAACATAATAGATATTATAGAAAACGAAATGGTTTGGAGCGCTTTAAATGCTTTTCCTATAAAGCAAATGAAACTAAAGTATAGGCTTACTTACTTTGCTATTAAGCATAAAAACTTATTTTTATTGAGATTGATAAAAAACAAGATTTAATTATTGGTGGATAAATGACTGACGGAAATGGTTACGCTATATCGCTTGTTAAAAGAGATAGCGTTACAACTAAATTGAAGGTGGAAAGAACGTTTGTTTTTTTCGTGCTTTTCTTTTCAATTTTTATGGAAGTTTTTATAAACTATTTAAAATTTCCGTCGCTAATAAGGTTTTTAAATGACCTTGCAATAGTGTTGCTTTTCATAACTTCAATAAGCAAGGTTTACCACACTTTTAAAAGGCTTAAATTAACACCAGTTTTAATTGCTGTTGGTGTGTTTTTCTTGCTTGGTGTGATAAGCGCAATTATCAATATGGTTTCTACTGCGCTTTATATTTGGGCGTTTAGAAACACTTTTAGGGGCATTTTATACTTTGCGTTTGTAGTTACCTATCTTGATGAAGTTGACATAAAAAATATTTTTAACGTGCTATATTATATTTCATTTTTACATTTAGCACTTTGTTTATATCAATATTTTGCACTTGGTCTTAAACAGGATATGCTTGGTGGGGTTTTTGGCTCAGTTAGTGCGATGGAACCCACAACCTTTATGGTTATATTGCTATCATATTATTTAATTGCTTATATTGAAAAAAAAGAAAAGTTTAGAAGGCTTGTTTTTGTTTTAGTATCTTCTATGATTATATCGGCGCTTGCAGAAGAAAGGCTTGCGTTTATAGTGTTCTTATGTATTTTATTAGCATCGCTTTTTTTAACGGGATTTTCTACAAGGAAGTTTATCGTATTTATCGTTGCAATAGGTGCACTTGGTTTAGGGCTTTATATAGTTAGCGTAGTTTTCCCAGATGTTTTTGAAACGCTTATTGATTTTGAAAATATGTTTGAGTATGCTACTGCAACTTGGGAAGATTCTTATGGTATACCAAGGATAGGCGCGTTCACTTTTATTAACGAACACTTTTTTAAAGATGACACTTTAAGGTTAATATTTGGCTACGGATTTGGGCAAACTGAAACTTCAGAACTATCTATTTTCCAAAGTGAGTTTTATAAACTATATGGCGATTATAAGTATCGCTGGTTTACACATCAATGGGTGTATTTGGAAGGTGGAATAACGGGTATAGTTTCTTACTTTTCAATTTTTATTACAGTTTTAGTTTGTATCATAAGAAAACGCAAACAAGTTAGTGGTTATTCTAAAACCTTATTGCTTGTGGGTATTATTGTCGCTGCATATTGTATATTGCTAACTGTGTATAACTCAACGCTAAAAAATGATATGAGTTATATAGCGTTCTTTGGCATGGCTATAGGGCTTATAGGAACAAAATCCCCATGTGTGGTAAAAAAATCTTAACTATAAATTACGAAAACTAATTATTATTCATACGAAAAATACAATTCGTCTTACGAAAGGAAGATAAAATGGCTAAAGCAAATAGTTTAACAAATAAAACATTATCTGGTGTAATGTGGAAGTTTGGCGAAAGAATTTCAGCGCAATTGGTATCGACATTGGTATCAATAATTTTAGCGCGTATTCTTATGCCAGAAGACTACGGCGTAGTTGCTTTAGTCACTATTTTTATTACAATTTGCAATGTATTTGTAACGAGTGGGTTTGGAACGGCGCTTGTGCAAAAGAAAGATGCAGATGATTTAGATTTTACTTCGGTTTTTTATTTTGGCTTATTTTTTTCAATATTATTATATGTAGGCATTTTTTTTGCCGCACCATTAATTGCAAGGTTTTATGAAAATGAAATCTTAACACCTGTTGTTAGAGTAATGGGACTAAGAATAATAATTGCATCAATTAATAGCGTTCAGCACGCCTATATTGGAAGAAAAATGCAATTTAGAAAGTTTTTTATTGCAACGCTTTTTGGAACTATAGCATCTGGAGTGGTTGGGGTATGGTTAGCATATAATGGCTACGGCGTTTGGGCAATAGTTGCGCAGTATTTAACAAATGTGTGCATAGATACTATCGTTTTAGCATTTGTAATTAAATGGATTCCAAAACTTAGAATTTCTTTTAAAAGACTTAAAAGTTTATTTTCTTTTGGTTGGAAACTACTTGTATCGGCGCTTATAGATACTGGATATAATGAACTTCGTTCTCTAATTATTGGTAAGAAATATGATGCATAATCGCTAGCATAGTATAACAAAGGGAAAACATTTCCATATTTAGTTGCCACAAATGTCAATGCTGCAATCAATCCAGTTTTGCTTACAGCACTATCTAAAATTCAAAGCGACAAAGAAAAAGTAAAGCAGGCTACAAGAAGGTCTATTAGAGTATGCTCTTTTATAGTAATACCATGCATGATAGGACTTGCATGCATAGGTGAAACGTTTATAAGTGTAGTATTAACAGATAAGTGGATGCCAGCGCTACCATTTTTATACATAATGTGCGCGACATTTATGTTTTATCCTATACATACTGCAAATCTTACTGCAATACAGGCAATGGGAAGAAGTGACCTATTTTTAAAACTTGAAATTGTTAAAAAGGTAGTAGGAATATCTTTAATTTTAGCATCAATGTGGTTTGGCGTTATATGGATGGCGATAGGAGCCTTTTTGGGGGCTGTTATAAGCTCAATAATAAATGCATTTCCAAACAAAAAACTTTTAAATTATAGTTGGTTTGAGCAGATTAAAGATATTTTACCTTCTCTTATAATTTCACTTTTAATGGGTGTTCCAGTGTTCTTTATGAACTATCTTGCAATAAATAAGGTGTTACTACTTGTATTGCAAATTGTTGTTGGCATTGCTTTATATATTTTAATTAACATTATAACCAAAAACAAAGTTTTTTATTATGTATTAGATTTGGCTAAAGGATTTTTAAAGAAGAATAAAAAAGAAACAAAAAAAGGTGTTAATATGGAAAACAATCAATTAAAATTAATGCTTTTAGGTGGGTCAAGGTATTTAATTCCGGTTATAGAAAAAGCACATAAATTAGGATTATATGTAATCACTTGTGATTATTTGCCAGATAATGTTGCGCATAAGTATTCGGATGAGTATGTTAATATCAGCATTATTGACAAAGATGCAGTGCTTGCTGTAGCAAAAGAAAAGGGCATATCTGGAATTATGTCGTTTGCAACCGACCCTGGTGTTGTAACGGCGGCATATGTAGCAGAACAAATGGGGTTGCCTTTTCAATGTTCTTATGAAGCAGCATCAATATTGCAAGACAAAGGTCGTTTTAGAAAGTTTTTAACGGATAATGGATTTAATGTTCCAAAATCAAAACGCTATACTGATATTAATGAACCTTTTAACGATATTGATTTCTTTAGTTGGCCAGTAATTGTAAAACCTACCGATTCGGCTGGTAGTAAAGGGGTAAACAAAGTAGATACTGTAGAACAGTTAGCGCCAGCAATTCAAGAAGCATTAAGAAATGGGCATAATGACGCATTTATAATAGAAGATTTTTTAAGTTTTGAAGGTTATCATTCAAGCGCAGATCCATTTACTGTTAATGGTCAGTTAAAATTTGTTACTTATTCGGATCAGCTTTTTGATCCAGCAGCAGATAATCCTTATACACCTGCTATGATTATTTGGCCTTCTTCTATGAAGAAAGAATGTCAAGATGTTTTAACCAGTGAAACGCAAAGGCTATGTGATTTATTAAAAATGGATACAGGTATTTACAACATAGAAACTTGTGTTGCAAATGGTGGTGTTCCTTATCTAATGGAAGTTTCGCCTCGTGGAGGCGGTTGTAAAATTGCTGAAATACAACATTTAGCATTTGGTATTGATTTGATTGAGAATGAGATAAGAAAGGCTGTAGGTTTGCCCGTAGAAGATATTAAACAGGCAGAATGTGATGGCTATTGGTGCGAACTCATTATTCATGCAGAACCTGGTAAGAGTGGTGTTCTAAAAAAACTATATATTGACGAAGAAATAGAAAAGAAGTATGTAAAAGTTATTGATTTGTCAGTAAAAGAAGGAGATATGGTTCTTCCATTTACTGGGGCAAATATGTCTTTAGGTGATATGTTTTTACGATTTGATAGTAGAGAAGAACTAGATGAAGTAATGTCAAAATTATATAGTTGGCTTCACATTGAGTTGGTTTAAAGTGGTGATGTCTAAAAAGGGAATAATTAAATGGATAGAGAAATAGGTGGATTTTTTGAGTTAGAAAGATTTTGTGGAGTGGAGTATTATGAAGAACTAATACCCCTAAATACTGCAAGAAATGCTCTTGCATATTTAATAAGAGTTAAAAAAATCAAAAAATTATATATTCCTTTTTACTTATGCGATTCAGTATCTAATGTGTGCGAAAGGGAAGGCTGCGTATATGAATACTATAATATAGATAAAGATTTTCTTCCCAAATTTAATAAGGTACTTTGTAAAGATGAATATCTATACATAGTAAACTATTTTGGTTTTCTTAATAAAAACACAGTAAAACAGTTAAAAGCAAAATATAAGAATATTATTTTAGATAATGTACAAGCTTTTTTTGAAAAACCAATAAAAGGAATTGATACAATATATTCTTGTAGAAAGTTTTTTGGCGTTCCTGACGGAGCATATTTGTCAACAGATATAAAACCTAATTTAGTTTTAGAAATTGATAAATCAAAAGATAGATTTAAGCATCTTTTAGGAAGATTTGAAGAAGATGCCTCCACTTATTATAATGACTTTAAAGAAAACGATATTTCTTTTGATAATACAAATCTTTGTTCTATGTCAAAATTAACGCAAAATATTTTGCGTGGTATTGATTATAAAAAAATTATAAAAATTCGCAACGACAATTATAAAACTTTTGACAAAGAATTAGGGAGTATAAACAAGCTAAATTTAAGAGCAAGTAATGGGCCATATTGTTATCCTTTTTATTGTAGGAACGGTATGGAAGTGAAAAAAATATTGGCAAAAAAGAATATTTATATAGCAACTTTATGGCCAAATGTTTTGGGCTTAGATGGAACTTTAGAAAAAGATTATGCAGAAAATATTTTGCCATTGCCATGTGACCAAAGATATACAAAGGAAGATATTTTAAGAATTATAAGTGAGATTGAGAGAGAAATAAATGGATAAAAAAAGAGTTTTAATTTTTCCTTGTGGGGCAGTAAATGCATTAGAAATTAAAGACGCACTTAAATATAACTTACATTTTGAGGTTTTTGGTGCGACAAGCATTAGTGACCACTCGGAATTTCGTTATAAAGATGAAAACTTAATAATAAGAAGATTACATATAAAAGATGAAAATTTTATAGAAAAATTTAACGAAGTAATTAGAGAATATAAAATAGACTTCGTTTATCCTACTCATGATGAGATTTCTAAATATTTGATTGAATGTCAACCACAAATTAATGCAACTATAATATGTTCGCCAATAGAAACGGCAAGAATTGCCGAAGACAAATATCTTACATGGCAAAGCCTTAAAGATAGTGGTATTTATCCTAAAGTCTATAAAGTAGATGAAATAAAAGAGGAAGACTTGCCGTTATTTGTTAAGCCTAGAATTGGCGCCGGTGGGAAAGGTTCTTTTGTTTTGGATGATTTAAATAACTTGAATAACAAAAATTTAAATCAAGATAAGTATTTAATATGCGAATATTTGCCAGGAGAAGAAATAACGGTTGATTGTTTTACTAATTATAAAAGAGAATTAGTTTTTTGTGGGGCAAGAAGTCGTGAAAGAATTGAGCAGGGTATTACTAGAAGATCAAGAAGAGTTCCTCTTAATGACGAAATATTAAGAATAGCAAATATTTTGAATGATAAACTTCATTTTAGGGGCGGCTGGTTTTTTCAATTAAAAAAAGATAAAAATAATGAATTTAAACTTTTAGAAATATCAATAAGGGCTGCAGGGACTAGTGCTTTTTATAGACAACTAGGTATTAATTTCCCATTATTAACATTGTTTGATTTTATGGGATATGAAACAAATATTTTGTTTAATGATTTTGATATTATTTTAGATCGTGGGGTGGAAACTTTATATAAGTTTAATTACGAATATGACAAATTGTTTATTGATTTTGATGATACATTAATTGTAAATGGCAAAGTAAATACTAAAGCACTAAGACTTATATATCAATGTGCAAATGATGACAAAAGAATATACTTGATAAGTCGTCATGAAAAAGATATTTATCAATCACTAAAAGAGTATAAAATAGATAAGAATTTATTTGAGAAGATAGTGGTTTTAAATAAAACTGATAAAAAAAGTAAATATATTTGTTCAGAGAAATCAATTTTTATTGATAACTATTATTTTGATAGAAAAGAAGTAAAAGATAATCTAGGCATTCCTGTTTTTGATGTTAATGCTATTGATTGTTTAATTGATGAAAGTGAGTTTTAAGTTTTTATGAAGTATGGATTTGTTGGGCCATATGGGTCCGCTAATTTGGGTGATTATGCAATATTAATCAATAATTTGTTTGAGTTTCAAGATGATGAGATTGTGATTTTTTCATACAATACAGAGTTTCCTAAACGACAAATAGAACATTATTTTGATAATAAAAAGATTCAATATGTTTTTATTGAGGATATAAAGGATATAGAAAATTATTTAAAGATAGATGAAGTAAATTTTGAATACTTGGAAAAAATTGCAGAAGATTTTCCTAAAATAAGAGATATAGTAAACAGTATAGATGTTTTAATAATTAGTGTTGGTGGCTGGCTTAATAATTTTTGGTTTGAAAGAAAAGAGAAGGCGTATAAACTATTATTACCTATAATTTGGGCAAAGAAATTATGTAAACGAATAGAGTTTACTTCTAATGGTATAGGGCCCTTTGATGGTTTTGAGTCTTTTTTTAAATCTTTTTTTAATAATATTGACACTAAAGTAAGGGTTAGAGATTTGTATTCTTTTAGCCTTATTAGCGAAACAAGAGAAGGCATTGAAAAAAATGTCGAGCATGTCCCAGATGATTTATTATTGCCTTGTGAGGAAATAAATGCTCATAATTCTTCGTTGAAAAAACCTTTTGATAAGTATATTGTTATGGAACTGTTCTTGCCAATTGAACAATTGCGCGCAATAGAAGAAGATATTAAATCTTTTGCCTTAGAAATGGAAAATTTGTATGGCTTGCAAGTGGTGTTGTTGCCGTTTGATTTGGTTTGGTTTGGTGAAGATCAAGCTAAATTATGCAATAATATTATTTTTGGGTCTAAATATATTGACATCTCGAATAAAAGATTTCAAAGCGTTGAGGATGTGTTGTTTTTAATAAAGAATGCGCAGTTTGTAATAAGTTCAAGGTATCATGGATTAGTATTATCTCTTTCTGTAAAGACACCAGTAATTCATATTTTAAAAGAAGAAAAATTAAAATCGTATCATGAGATAAAAGGAAAATGCGCTATAAAGTGGTGCTTTAATAAAAATGGATTTGTTTGTGACGCTGTATATGATGTATTTTTAAAAAATGGATTAAAGAATTCATTGGAATGTCTAAAGAATAATTATAATGATATTAGGGATACTCAGTTAAAATTGTATGATTCTGAAAGTTATAAATTAAATATTAAAGAAGCTAAAAAAATAAGGGAAAAAATGATTAAGGATATCAAAACACATGATTAATGTAACAAGGTCGTCAATGCCCTCTTTTGAAGAGTATTGCGAAGAAATTAAAGAACTATGGGATAGCCATTGGCTAACTAATATGGGCGTTAAACATAAAGAGTTAGAAAAAGGCTTAATTGAATATTTGAAAGTGCCTTTTATATCTTTGTATGTGAACGGGCATTTGGCTTTAGAAAATATTATTGAAGCATATAACTTTCCTAAAGGAAGCGAAGTTATAACAACTCCGTTCACTTTTGCATCTACTACTCACGCAATAATTCGTAGTGGCTTAAAGCCCGTTTTTTGCGATATAGACCCTACTACTTTTACAATTGATGCTAATAAAATTGAGGGCTTAATAACCGATAAAACGGTGGCAATTTTACCTGTTCATGTATACGGAAATGTTTGCGATATTGAGAAAATTGAATATATTGCAAAAAAACACGGTTTAAAAGTAATTTATGACGCAGCGCACGCTTTTGGAGTAGAGTATAAAGGTAAGGGGATAGGCGCGTTTGGTGATGCGTCTATGTTCTCTTTCCACGCGACCAAGGTTTTTAACACTATTGAAGGCGGTGCTGTTTGTTATAGTGACGAAAATTTAACTCAAACATTAAAGGACCTTAAAAACTTTGGCATTCATGATGCCGAAACAGTTGCTTTCGTTGGCGGTAACGCTAAAATGAACGAATTTCAAGCGGCTATGGGTATATGCAACCTTCGCCACATTGAAGAAGAAATTGCCAAAAGGAAAGTCGTTTATAATAGGTATAAAACTCGCCTTTTGGGTGTAAAAGGAATAACCTTAAATCCTGTTCAAGAAAATGTAAAACCAAACTATGCATACTTTCCTATAATCGTTGACGAAGTTGAGTTTAGCAAGTCAAGAAACGATATACACCGTTTGCTTGGTGAAGAAGGTATAATAGCAAGAAAATATTTTTATCCTACAACTAATTCTTTTGATTGCGTTAAAGAAGTGGGTGATACAAACCAAACACCTGTTGCGCTTAAAATAAGTCAAAGGGTTTTAACATTGCCACTTTATGCCGATTTAAGTTTAGATATAGTAGATAAAATTTGCGATATCATATTAAAGTAAAGGGGAACTTTTAATGAGTATAAAAGTTAGTGTTTGTTGCACAACTTATAATCACGAAAGATATTTAGAAAAGTGTTTAGATAGTTTAGTTTGTCAAAAAACCAACTTTCCTTTTGAGATTTTAGTTTTTGAAGATTGCTCTACTGATAGCACTAAAGAAATATTAAGTCGCTATGCAAAAAAGTATCCCGATTTAATAATTCCACTATATCAAGAACAAAATAGATATAGTAAAGATATTCATGTTTGCGAAAACTATGTGTTTCCACTTGTTCGTGGCGAATATGTTGCGCTTTGCGAAGGTGATGATTACTGGACTGATGAAAATAAGCTTCAAAAGCAAGTTGACGCGTTAGACCTAAACCCTGATTGCAGTTTTTGCGCACATAGAGTAGCACTTGTTGGCGATAATTGTGAATCGTTAAACGACAATTTGCCAAGGCATAAAACATATACAGGTGTTTATACGCCAGATAATTTTATTGAACTTGGCTATTGCCACACTACTTGTTATATGCTTAAAACGAGCGTGTTAAAAGAATATTTAAGCACAGGTTTATATAAAACGGCAGATGTATTTGATGTGCCTATATTAAACTATTTTGCGCAAGTAGGGAATACATATTTTATTGATGAAACAATGTCGGCATATAGATGTGCAAGAGTTGGCAATTGGACGCAAAATCATAATGCTCATTCGCATGGAACAAGTATGCTTGAAACTATAGATGCAATTGATGCGCATTTTGATAAGAAGTGGACAAAAAGTTTAGATAAGTATAGATTTGATGAAAAGATTTTAGTTTGTTTTAGAGAAGGGCACTTTAAGGAAATTAAAGGCAAAAGGTGGAAAAGGTTTGTTAAAGCCTTGCCTAACAAAAAACTAAAACTCAAAATCTATTTAGATTTTGCTTTTCCGTGCATTGTGGAATTGCTAAATAAAAGAAAGAATAAAAAGAAATAAATCAAATGGATAAACTTTATAGCGTGTTGCCTGCAGTATTAAGCGCAGGCGTAAAAAATGAAAATGTTTACGATAAAGTTTCGGGTATTTCGCCCGAACTTTTTTCGCGCTTAATAAAGTTTGCCACCGAACACGGCGTAAGTAGTGCATTTTATATGGGTTTAGTTAATTCTAATATAACGGTTAACAATTACCCACAGATGAAAGATCTTGAAAAGCGCAGTTTGTTTAACGAATTAAAAACTGAAAAACTAATATTTGAAGAGCAATCTCTCTTTGAACTTTTTGAAAAGCACGGCATAAACTATTTGGTAATGAAAGGCACGGTTTTGCGCGCTCTTTATCAAAACCCGTCGCTTCGTTCTTCGTGCGATATAGATGTAGTGTTAGATAAAAAAGACAAAAAGAAAGTATTTAGTTTGCTTGAAGAAAATGGCTATATTCGTGTAAAAGATTACGAAGAAGAAATAACCTATAAATCAAGTGGCAATCAAGCGATAGAACTCCACTTTGATATAACCGAAGGCGATAAATCATTAAAGCCCCTTTTTGAAGGCTATTTAGAGCGCGCTACCCGTTTAGAAGATAAAAAGTTTGGCTATAAACTTTGCGCCGAAGATTTTGTTATATATCACATATCACACATAGCAAAACACCTTAAAAGTGGCGGTTGTGGAATAAAATCCATAATGGATTTATATGTTATGGCAAAAAGTTTGCCATATAGCGAAGAAATTGTTGAAAAAAGGCTCCAAAGCGCAGGGCTAATTAAACTATATGAAGAATTAATCAAATTAAAAGATTACTGGTTTATGAATAAAAGCGCTGATGAAACCACAACTGAACTTGCTCGTTTTATAATTGACGGCGGGGCATACGGCTCTGATGAAATGCAAAACGGAATAAAAAAAGAGAGAAAGGGCAAGGTAAAATACTTTTTCTCAAGGGTATTCGTGCCATACGGCGCGCTAAAAACAACCTATCCAGTTTTAGTTAAGTGGAAGGTGCTATATCCATTTTGTTTAATTCATAGATTTTTTAAGTATATATTTGGTAAAAAGGAAAAAATAAAAGAAGAAAGTGGTAATTACAATGCCGAAAAAGCAAGTAAATTACTAATGAAATTAGGTTTATAACTTTTTTATAAAAATCAGTTGACTTTTAAGGTTAATGGGTGTATTATATAAAGGCTTAAAGAAGAAGTTAACCCTTCTCGCCGACGGTAAGTGAGCTAATCGGCTAATAATTAAACTAAAATCGCCAAAAGGCGCAAATTGTTTATTTAGGGTTGTTCTTTTTTAAGAGCAACCTTTTTTGGTTAAAGGCCTTGTTCTAGGTTAAAATATATTGAGAGGTAAAAAACAATTAAACAGCAACATCAAATCAACGAAGAAATAAGGGATAAAGAACTTCGTGTAATCGGTGCAGAGGGCGAACAACTTGGAATAATGAGCGCAGCAAAGGCTCAAGAGATAGCAGACGATATGGGATTAGACTTGGTTAAGATATCACCCCAAGCAACACCACCGGTATGCAAAATAATGAACTATGGCAAGTATTTGTTTGAACAAGCAAAGCGCGCAAAAGAATCCAAAAAGAACCAAAAGGTAATTGAAACCAAAGAAGTTCAGTTATCAATGACAATAGATGTAGGCGACCTTAATGTAAAAGCAAAGCAAAAGCAAAAGTTTTTGAGTGCAGGCAATAAGGTAAAAGTATCTATAAGAATGAAAGGTAGGCAAATGGCACACTCAAACCTATCTATTGATGTAATGAACAGATTTTACGAAATAGTAAAAGACTTTGGCGTAATGGAAAAGAAACCGTTATTAGAAGGCAGGAATGTATGGATGATGCTTGCCCCTAACAAAGCGGAAAAATAAACAAGTATAAATTAAACAATATAAACGGAGGGTAAAAATATGCCTAAAATGAAGACTAAAAGTGCGGCTAAAAAGCGTTTTAGAACAACCGCAACGGGTAAGATTAAAAGGTCTTGCTCAGGAAAGAACCACATCTTAACCAAGAAAGACAGAAAGAGAAAGAACAATTTATGTGACGGCGCATATGTTGATGCAACTCAGCAAAAAACTATTCAAACGCTGATTTACAATAAATAATGGTAGAAAGGAGATAGAGATATGCGTATTAAAAGAGCAGTTAACGCAGTAAAGAAGCGTAGAAAGATATTAAAACTTGCAAAAGGCTACTGGGGTGGCAGAAGCAAAAGATATAGAGTGGCTCGTGAAGCCGTAATGAAAGCACAAAAGTATGCTTACATTGGCAGAAAGGCTAAAAAGCGTGATTTTAGGTCATTATGGATTCAAAGAATTAACGCTGCAGCAAGACTTAGCGGACTTTCATATAGCAAGTTCATGTTCGGTTTAAAGCAAGCAGGCATCAATCTTAACAGAAAAGTGCTTGCAGATATCGCAGTAAACGACGCAGCAGGCTTTGCCGCTTTAGCTGAAAAAGCAAAAGCAAACTTAAAATAAGCAATAAACATTAAAGCCTACTAATATTGAATATTCGGTAGGCTTTATTTGACTTTTATGATAACTTCAAAAGCCAACGACTTTATAAAAGAAATCCGCTCATTACACGATAAAAAAGGCCGTGATGAGTTGGGATTATATATCGCAACAGGCGAAAAACTTGTTAAAACGGCAACCGAATTCGGTTGCAGTTTTCACGCGCTAATAGTAAGCGAAAGCGAAGTTGACTATGCAAAAAAGTATAGCGATATAAAGTTTAGTAGTGGCGCAAAAGGCGTGGTAGAAGTATCAAACGAAGTATTTAAAAGCATTTCTGGTGAAGTTTCGCCCCAAGGCGTTTTAGCGGTGCTTAATAAGCCACAAACTTTGCCTAAAAATGATAGCAATGCCATACTTCTTGATGGTGTTGCCGACCCAACTAATGTGGGCGCAATTTTAAGAACGGCGCTTGCATCAAACTATACCGAAATATACTTAACCGAAGGCTCTGCCGACCCATTTTCACCAAAGTCAGTTAGGGCAAGTATGGGTGGAGTGTTCGGTGTAAACATACACTTTATCAAGAAAGAAGAGTGTGATAAAATAGGTATGCCTATAATAGTAGCCGATATGAAAGGCGAAAACGCCTTTAAGTTTAAATCACCTAAAAGGTTTTGCCTTTGCATAGGCAACGAAGGTAACGGTGTAAGCGAAAGGGTTAAAGGCATAGCCAAGTATACTGTAAGTATTCCTATGGAAAATGGTATGGAAAGCCTAAACGCAAGCGTATCGGCAGGAATACTAATGTATGCCTTAAAAGAGAATAAGGAGTTATAATAATATGTCAGGACATAGCCATGCGGCGAATATAGCCGTTAAGAAAGCAAAAACAGACGCAGCGAAGGGAAAAATCTTTACCAAAGTAGGTAGAGAAATTGCAGTTGCAGCAAAAAACAACCCAGACCCATCAACCAACTCTAAACTTGCCGACGCTATTGCAAAAGCAAGGTCAGTAAATATGCCTAACGACAACATTAAGCGTTGTATTGCAAAGGCAGCAGGCGAACTTTCGGCTGATAACTATGAAGAATTAACCTACGAAGGATACGGTCCATCAGGTAGCGCAGTAATCATTAAAGCACTTACCGACAACAAGAATAGAACTGTTGACTATGTAAGAACTGCAATGAGAAAGCACGGTGGTAGTTTAGGCAACGCAGGTTGCGTATCATTTACATTTACCACTATCGGTGAAATTATAGTAGAGCGCACCCCTGAACTTAGCGAAGATATGCTTATGGAATATGCATTAGATGCAGGCGCAGATGATATCATAACCGAAGATGATGCATTTATCGTTCGCACTTCTGTTGCAGACTTTTCTAATGTAAGAAAATATTTAGAAGAAAAGAACTTACACTTCTTTGAAGCAGAAATCAAAATGGTATCACAAAATATGATTACCTTAGAGGGCGACGAATTGAAGAAGTTCCAAAAACTTGTTGATGCACTTGAAGACCTTGATGATGTTCAAAATGTATATCACAATGTAGACCTTCCTGATGAGGAAGAAGAATAATACGGCAACGCGCATAAAACTTTAATAAAAGCAAATGCTAAAGTTGTCGGTGGTAATGATAAAATATTTATAGAATATTTATCAATAGAGTTTACTGCCGTTTAAATATCCTTAATTTCGGCAGTAGCAAAAGTTACCACCAAAATAAAAGGAATAAAAGGGCGTTGACAAACGCCCTTTGTTTTTAGTAAAATTATATCGTTCAAGAATACTTTAAGGAAAGCAAGGTATAATTATACAGTAGGAGAAAAAGGGGAAATGAAAAAGACCTTACTTAAAATATTTACATTAATGTTAACGGTGCTAATCTGTTTATCGTGTGTTGCTTGCCACGATTTTGGCGCAGGTGGTAACGGTGGCGAAACGGGTGGTGGAACAACCCCAACAGGTATTGTTGCGCCTGCCGATTTACCTAACTCTGTAATAGCATCAAACGGCGTAACATTTAACTATAACACTACTTTAAGGCAAAGCGCGCCTATGGATATACTTGACGCTACAGAACTTGTAAAAAGAAGTTGCGTTGCCCTTGCCGTTGAAACGGCAGATGCCGAATACACAGGCTCTGGTGTTATTGTTGATGTTAATGATGGTGAAAGCCACGAAAATGTTTTCTATATTGTAACTTGCCACCACTTAATGATTGATGTCTCTACCATAACGGTATTATTGCCTAACGAAAACTTTGTTTATGGCGACGCAAAATATACCTTTACGGACAAGATAGGTGGCACTAAAACATCAAACGCAAACAATAAAGTAAGTTTAGTTGGTGGGGATAAAGCAAGCGATATAGCAGTATTAAAACTTGATATTACAGGCTCACAACTAACTAAAACGGATATTGTGAAAGCAAAAATCATACCTGATGGTTATAGCGTAGAATATGGCGAAGAAGTGTTTGCGATAGGCAACCCATCTGGTATATTACCAGGCACATTGTCTTGTGGAAACATATCATACCTATATCGCGATACCTTTGTTAACGATATCGGCAAAATGACCCTTTTCCAAATAGACTTAACATCACACCCCGGTAGTTCTGGTGGCGCGCTATTCTCAATGTATGGCGACTTAATAGGAATTACAAATAGTGGTGATGAAGAATACACAGGCTTAAACTTTGCAATACCATACTCAATACCAAACAGCACAGAAATAGATAACGGATTTATCAATATTGTAAAACAACTTATCGGCACGGCACTTGCAGTTGACTTTGAAAACTACGGCTATATAAGTGGCAGAAAAGAAACCATAGGCTTTGTAGTAGTAGCAAGCGAACTACAAGGCGCAAAAATAGAAATGGTTTACGAAAACAGTATTGCTAAAAGTAAAGGTATGCAAGTAGGTGATGTTATAACGGGCTTAACCATTTACGAAAACAGTAATCGTAACCAAGGCTCAAATCACAACATAACATCAGTTAGCGATTTTACCGAAAAGATGAGCAATGTAAAAATAGGCGACACGGTAGTGTTTTCAATATCTCGCCCATCAAGTTCAGGTAGTGGCGAATATGTTCAAACATATAAAGCAGAAATAGCAATAAATCAATTCTACTTTGCGAACACAGGAGTATATCCAAGTTAATAAAAGCAAATAAACAAAAAGGGCGAAGAAAAAGTGCTGTTCCGTTAGGGATTTTTAGAAAAATTAAAAATTTATAGAAAATTGCACTTTCAAGCGGTCAAAAGAAACAATCAGATTCCATTACGGAGTCTGATTTTTCTTTTATGTTTTATAATTACTCAATTCCCAAAACTAAAAATCTATGGGTTTTGGGAAGTAATGTTGAATTTATAATTTTTTTGTAAACATTGCTTGTATTTTTACCGCACCTATCAAAAAACCTTGCTTTTTTTTGAGATTTATGCTAAAATAAATTAT
>JAFTSI010000037.1 GCA_017467345.1 Clostridia bacterium | reverse complement strand
TTTTTTCATAAAATTAAGATAGGGTTTGTGCGTATTGGTGAAAAATCTATTCCACAAGTTTCTTCTACAAAGCGATATGGAAATTATGGGGAAGATGAATTTGTATATTTTTTAAAACAAATGCTCCCTTCATGTAAAATTAAAAGGAATATTATAATTAGCACTCCAGAAGGAAATGCTGAAATTGATTGTTTGGTTTTATATGAAAAAAAGTTGTTTGCAGTGGAGGTAAAAAGATGGAAAGGGTGTCTGTTTGAAACTGAAAATGGTTTTATACAAGAAAAAACTGACAAATGGACTGGGGAAATACATACTAAATACCAAAAATCACCATTTAAGCAATTAAATAGGGCAATATATTTATTAAGAAAGTCAAGTCCTAACAAAGTTTGGGTTAACGATATAGTCTTTTTTGATGATAATGACTTTGAAGGAATCACAACTTTGTCAAATAATGTATGGTTTGCAGATATAAAGAAATTAGTTGAATATATTTCAGTAAGTGGTAAACCTACTGTTTATGAAGAAGCAAATAGTTTTTTTGATAATTGTGTTGCATCTGACTATTTGTACTCTAAATCATGGGATAAATCGTTACATTGTTTAATATGCAGTGATTCGTTAAATTTTAAGTTTGGTGCAAGGCACTTGGGTCGTTCAAACATAAAAAGAATAAATATAAAACATCATTGGTCTTATGATGAGTTGTGCATTACATTACTCAATAATCAAACTGTTAGTGTAATTAAAGAAAATGCAAAAATTCAGGTTGTTGATAACGGATTCAAAAAGGAATTTGCGCTTTGTAAATTAGATTGTATTGAGTTTGGTTCTTGCATTTAGTCTAATAGGTAAATAAATTATGGCAAGCACGAAAGAATATTTAGATTTTGTTTTAGGTCAAAATTATAATGAATAGAGTTGAATTAGAAAAATACATATTAGATAATTATGGTGTAAAACCAGAGTATCCGTGGATAAAATATCCCACATTTGCAGTTTTTCGCCACGAAAATAATAATAAATGGTTTGCCGTTATTATGACCATTGATAAAGCAAAACTTGGCATTAAAGAAGATGGGCAAATTGATGTTGTAAACTTAAAATGTGATGCAAATATAATTCCGTCAATGTGGAATGGGCAAGGTGTGTTTCCAGCCTATCATATGAACAAAGAGCATTGGCTAACCGTTGCGATAGATATGGAAAATGATAATAATCTTAAGTTTTTGCTTGCTTTAAGTTACGATTTAACAGAAAAAAAGAAAAAATAAAGTCCGAACAAAATAGTTCGGACTTTTTTCAAATAAAAAAATCGGTTTATCTAAAAATATAGATAAACCGATTTGGTGCCTCTGGCTCGTCAAAGCGCGCCAAAAAAGCAAACAAACTGCATATATGCAATTTGTAAGACATAATATCGGCTTTTCCTCTTCACAAAAATTCTTTTATAAATAAAATTATTTTTGCGATTTAATAAAAGTTAGTCCATCTACACACAAAAAAAGAGTTCACATCAAACCTTACAGTTTAATATGAACTCTTTTGGTGCCGCTGGCCGGACTTGAACCGGCACGAAGTCGCCCTCGAGGGATTTTAAGTCCCTTGCGTCTGCCTATTCCGCTACAGCGGCATTTATAAGGAAAAGCAGAGTATTGGAGGCGCCACCCAGATTTGAACTGGGGATGAGGGTTTTGCAGACCCGGGCCTTACCACTTGGCTATGGCGCCCTCTTGATAAAAATAAAGGGGAAAAATTTTCCCCGAATAAAAAAATGGAGCGGGAAACGAGATTCGAACTCGCGACATTTGCCTTGGCAAGGCAACGCTCTACCACTGAGCCATTCCCGCATTATAGTGCGAACAGAGAGATAATGGTGGAAACTATAGGGCTCGAACCTATGACCCTCTGCTTGTAAGGCAGATGCTCTCCCAGCTGAGCTAAGCTTCCGTGTCTCTCTGTTTGCTTGAATAATATAACAAATCTAAAAATAAATTGCAAGCATTTTTTAGGGGATTTTTTAATTTTTTTATAATTTTTTTTATTTTGTTAAAAATTCACATTTTTTTATAAAAAATATAGAAAATTGAACAAAAGTAACTGTTAAATCGTTGCAAAATGGTTAATTTTGGTGAAAAATGTTTGACCGACTATATAAAAATATATTATAATATATGCAAAATATAAACAAAATATAATTGAAAAAAATTAAAGTGTAGTTTTAGCGATATAAAAAAGTAGTAAAAATGCAAATCGCAAAAATTAAGGAGATTAGAATGAAAGAAGTAATCACTTCTATATTAGAAGCCGAATCTAAGGCGGAAGAAATTGTAAAAACCGCCCAAGATAAGTCTAAAGAACTTTTACTTAAAGGCGAAACGGAAGCAGATGAATTAAAGGAAAAGACCATTGCTTTTGTTAAGGCTAAAAGAAAAGATGTTTTAAAAGGCGCAGAAGTAGAAGCAAATAAAAACTACAACGCGCGCATTTCACAAGGCGAAAAGAAGGCAGAAGAACTAATCAACACCGCTCAAGATAAAATTGATGCGGTTGCAGAAAATATCGTAAAGGAAATTATAGGCTAAAATGGCAATAGTAGATATGGCAAAAATCAGGCTGGTCGGCCTGTCATATCAAAAGGAAGAAATCCTAAACGCGTTATCAAGAACTTGCGCAGTAGAACTTTCAAACCCTGCTGAACTTGAAAACACCTTCGTAAAAATTGATGTCAAGAGCAAAGAACTTGCCACCGAAAAATATGAGCGTGCTAAAAATGGGGTAGAGTTTATAACTGAGCAACTTGAAAAGGCAAAAGGCACGGCGTATTATCCAAAGGAAGTGGCTAATGTTTTAACGAACTTTAGCGTAAGTTACGCAGAGTTTTTGTCTGCGCCAAAAAGGGAAAAAGAACTTCTTTTCGTAATTGATAAACTTGAAACCTATCAAAAGGATATTTTTTCAAAGCAAAGCGAAAAGGTTAAACTTGGCAACTTAAAACTCCAACTTTTACCATATGCCGATTTAACCGATAAGTTTTCGTCGTTTAAAGATACCAAAACCACAAAGGTATATTTAGGTTTAATCAAGCAAGAAAACTTACCAGCATTAAAAGAGTTTATTAAAGATATCCCACTTGCCGAACTTACCGAATACAACGCAAAACAAAACGCGCTTATATCAATAATCGCATTTAACGAAGTTAGCGAAGATGTATTTAACAAGGCAACCGAATTAGGCTTTACAAAATGCAACTACGATTTTGATAAAACTCCGATAGAGCGCATAAGCGAAAATGACTATGAAATTAGCCAAGCCGAAGAGTATATAGAAGATATTTGCAAAAAAACTTGCAAAGAAAGTGTATACCTTAAAAAACTTAAAATCTTAACCGATTACTACAAGTTCGCGCTTGAAAAACTTTCGCACGAAGATACCTTCCGTCAAACGCAGGCTACCTTCACGCTTGAAGGTTTTGTTCCAAAGGAACAAGTTGAAAGTGTAAAAAAATCAGTTTTAGAAGTGACGGAGAGTGTTTTTATTGAAGTATTAGAAATTGATGAAAACGATAAACCACCAACACTAACTAAAAACAATAGGGTAGTTCGCCAAGCAGAGTTTATAACCGATATGTATTCAACCCCTGCTTATAACGAAGTTGACCCAAGCAAAATCGTGTTTGTATTCTTTATGCTCTTTATGGGCTTAATAATGGCAGATATCGGCTACGGAATACTAATGATAGCACTTGGTGCAGTTTTATCTTCAAGAATAAAGGTAGATAACGGTGCAAAAAGGCTATGGAACATAATAGCAATAGGTGGAATATTTGCAATAATATTCGGTGTGCTATTTAACTCTTTCTTCGGTTTTGAAATATTGCCGTTTAGGTTATTGCCGAACCCAGTTCCAAGCCCCGAAACGGGAACAGACGGATTAATGACAATACTACTTTCGTGTTTAGGTCTTGGCGTATTACAACTTGCGGTAGGCTACCTATATAAAGCAATAAATTGCTTTAAGCACGGCGAAATTGTTGATGGGCTATTAGATGGTATGCTTTGGGTGTTATTCTTTATAGGCTTTGTATTCGCAACCTTTAACTTCCTAATCGGCTACTTAATGCCAGATGCTTTGGGGTATATGGACCAAGGCGTAAAAGCATTTTTTGATACAATGCAATTACCAGGAATTATAATGTTAGTTTCGGCAGTAGTGATTGCAGCCTTAACGGCAGGAAGAAAGGAAAAGGGCTTTGGCAAATTCAGTAAAGGATTTGGCGCAGTTTACGGGCTTATAAACATAATGAGTGATATCTTGTCATACGCAAGGTTATTCGGTTTAATGCTTTCTGGTATGATAATCGCATCAACCTTTAACGATATGGGTATGGGAATGATATTAGGTGGCGGAATAGGCTATGTGTTCGGCGCACTCATAATGGTAGTAGGGCATACATTCAATATCGCAATGGGTGTTCTTGGTGCATATATCCACGATAGCAGATTGCAATATATTGAGTTCTTTTCAAAGTTCTACACGGGCGAAGGCAACAAGTTTAGCCCACTTGGTTCAAAAACCGATTATATCTATTTAACTAAATAAAAAAACAAAAAATAAAAATAAAAAAGAAAAAATCGTAATAAACGGAGGAATTTATTATGGAAGCACAAGCTTTGGCAACCTTAGGGTTAGCGCTCTGCGCAGGACTTTGTGGTGCAGGTTCAGCAATCGGCTTAATGTTTACTGGCTCTGCGGCATCAGGTGTTTTAGCAGAAGACCCCAAAAAGTTCAGTAAAGTTCTTATTTTGGTAGTATTACCTGCAACTCAAGGTATTTACGGATTTGTATTCGCAATCCTTGGTATGAGTGGAATTACCGACACAATGACTGCTTTAGAAGGCGCAAAACTCTTTGCAGCAGCAATGCCACTTGCAATTACTGGTTTAATTTCTGGTATATTCCAAGGCAAAACTGCAGTAGGTGGTATATACGCAGTAGCAAAGAACGAATCACTTTCAGGTAAACTCATACTTTTCCCTGCGATGGTAGAAACCTATGCAATTTTAGGACTTGTAGTATCTATTTTATTAATGTAATCGTAAGGTTAGAAAAATGGAAGGCAAAGAAGCAATAATTAAAAAGATAATAGAAGATGCTAACTTAAAAGCAACGGCTATAATAGATAATGCCGAAAGCCAACGCACAGCATTAGTTGATGAAGCGAAGGCTTGGGCAAATGAATACGAAAGGGTGCAACTTGAAGAAATGAACAAAGATGCAAACGATATCGTATCAAGAAGAATAACCGTTGCCGATTTAGATGTTAGAAAAATATTATTAAGCGCAAAGCGTTCAGTTTTAGACTTGGTGTTTGTAAAAGCATACGAAAAACTTTGCAAACTGCCAAAAAACGAATACCTTGCTTTCACACTTAAAATGATTACCGCCTATGCAGATGATGGTGATGTAATTCTTTTGTCAAGCGACAATGTTTTAAGCGCAAAAGATTTTGAAAGCGAACAAGTATTCAAGTCTAAAAAATTAAGCGTAGCAAAAGAAAAAGGCGATTTTATCGGTGGCGTTAAACTAATAAACCCAGTATGCGATAAAGACCTTTCTTTTAGTGCTGTAATAAGTGGTATTAAAGAAGACTATTCTTTAAAAACTGCTGAAAAGATTTTTGGTTAAAAAATGATAAACTATCAGTATATCAATGCAAGAGCGAAAGCGTTAGAAAACGGGCTTTTAGGTAAAGATAGGTTAAACCGTATTGCCGAATCAAGTAGTGCAGAAGAAGGTTTAAAAATCTTATACGAAGTCAATTTTGGCGAAGGCGCAGTAATTTCTTCGCCATTAGAGTTTGAAACGCTTGTGAGTGTTGAGCAAACAAAACTATATAATTTTATAAGGCAAATCGGGGAAGGCTTTTTCTTCGGTGATTTTATCTTGCTACAAAACGACTTTCATAATGCCGAAGCATATATAAAGTCAAAGTATCTAAAAATCCCAGTAGAAAAAATGCTTGTTCCAGAAGGAAAGTATAAACTTGAACTTCTTGCCGAAAAAATTATGACTGATGAATATAAGGGTTTAGATAAATATTTGGCCGAAGCCTTACTTCTTGCCGATAGCGAATTCGTATCGGGCAAGGCAACAGGTAGAAGTATAAACTCAATATTCAAAAAGTCGCTCTATAAACGCTTACACGAATTATCTAATAAAGATAAAGATTTAAAGGCAATTTATTCAGCAAAAGCCGATTGCGCAAATATTGCAATAGCATTAAGAACAAGAAACTACCAAATAGCAAGCGAATCGTTTGTTGAGGGTGGCACTCTTACCGAAAGCGAAAAGCAATCTCTATGCGAAGAATCAATTGATGCACTCCGTGAAAACAGTAAGTTTTTTGGTGGTGCAGATTTTGTTAAGGCTGCGCTTGCCGAAAATATCGGCTCTCCACTTACCGAATTTGAACTTTTAAGCGACGGTTATGCCGTTAAATACCTTAAAAAGCAAAAATATTCGGTAGAAGGAATAAAACCTTTAATGTTATATGTTTATTATAAACTTGCCGAACTTACAAATGTAAGAATAGCAATGGTAGGTTTAATAAACGGCTTAAACGAAACGGATGTAAAAAGGAGGATGAGAGAAACCTATGAAGGCTAAAATGGCAATAATAGGGGATGGCGATAGCGTAGTAGCATTCTCTGCCGGTGGTGTTGATGCATATTCGGTATCTTCTCCCGACCACGCCCGTGAAGTATTAAAAAGTTTAGTAAAGAAC
>JAFTSI010000036.1 GCA_017467345.1 Clostridia bacterium | reverse complement strand
GAATGCAGAAATTGCGGACATATCCATATCGGCAAAGAAGCCCCCGAAGTATGCCCAACATGTGACCACAAACAAGCATACTTTGAAGTAAACGCTAAAAACTACTAAAATTAAAAACCCCACCAAGTTCGGTGGGGTTTTTGTTTTTTTAAATATTTTTAATTGTTTTTAACATGAACATCAAGTTGATTGAATGGTATTTCAATGCCGTTAGCATCAAATTGTTTTTTCACAGATTCCATAATATCAAAATGAACTGTCCAATAATCTTTATTTTTGCTCCAAACCCTAGTAGTAATGTTGATGCTTGAAGAACCGTGTTCGCTTACTCTAACAAAGGGCGCAGGGTCTTTTAAAACGAGTTCGTGTTCATTGCAAATATTTGTAATAATTTCTTTTGCTTTTTCAAAATCGTCTCCATAACCAATGGAAAAAGTGAAATCAACTCTGCGTAAATCTTTTTCAGAGTAGTTAACAATATTTCCACTTGATAATGCACCGTTAGGTATATATATAACTTTATTGTCAGGTGTTAATATTTTTGTGTTGGTAATACGAATATCAACAACCGTTCCAGAATAACCTTGTGCGTCAATATAATCATCAATACGGAAAGGTCTTGTTAAAATAATCATAACGCCACCAGCAAGATTTGAAAGCGCACCATTTACTGCTAAGCCTATGCAAACACCAAGGGAAGCAACTAAAGCAGTAAGACCACTTGTGTCAATACCAACATACCCAATTAAGCAAATTACAATTACTATTTTAAGCCCTATTTTCAAAATGTGAGATAGGGTTTTCATGATAGTTTTATCTGCTTTTTCGCTACCGCGTTTCTCAATTTTTCTACTAATTCTGTTTATTATTTTAAAAGAAACAAACATAACTAGCAAGGCAATAACAATTTTAATGCCTGTGTTGGTAAGCCATTCTAAGATGGTGTTCCAAAGAGTGTTCCAGTCCATACAATTCTCCTTTGAATAAATTAATATTATAAAAAATACAAAAAGCACAATTTACAATATTTTTGGAGCGGGTAATGGGAATCGAACCCACCTCTCAAGCTTGGGAAGCTCGCATACTACCGATGTACTATACCCGCAAATCACAATGTTATTATACCACTATTTTACAAGTAAAGTCTATTTATTTTAAAATAAATTGCCTAAAAAAATTGATTATGCAAAAAAAGTGTGATATAATATTTTAAAAAAATATTAAGAGGGAAAGATTATGGCATTTTTTTTTTAAATAATTGAATGGCAAGATGATTCTAAAAACACATTAGTTTATAAGTATCCACTAAAAAAAGGTGGAACAGAAATCAACCAAAAATCAAAACTTATCGTTCGTGAATCACAACAAGCAATTTTTGTTCATAAGGGTCAAATTTGTGATGTTTTTGAACCAGGCACATATGACCTTAATACAGATATATTCCCAATCCTTTCAAAACTTGCAGGTTGGAAATATGGTTTTGAAACACCTATTAGGGTAGATATTTATTTTGTTAACACCAAGCAATTTACTGGCAACAAATGGGGAACTGCAAACCCCATCATTATGCGCGACCCTGAATTTGGAACTATTAGAGTTCGTGGTTTTGGCTCATACGCATTTAAGGTTGATGATGCTGGCGTGTTTATGCAAGAACTTTTTGGAACAAACTCATCATTTGAAACCGCTGAAATCGTTGAGTGGTTAAAATCAATGCTTGTTTCATACATTTCAGATGCAATCGGCGAAAGCAGAATATCTGCATTAGATTTAGCAGGCAACACCACAGAGTTCAATCAAATTGTTAAAGCAAATGTTCAAGCCAAGTTCAAAGAAATCGGCTTAAAACTTACCAACTTCATCATTGAAAATATGTCTGTTCCTGAAGAAGTTGAAAAGGCTATTGACGAAAGAAGCAAACTTGGTATTTTGGGCGATAAAACTGATGTAATGATGAAAGTAGCCGCTGCCGAAGCAATGAAAGATGCCGCTAAAAACCAAGGTATGGGTGGCGCGTTCACAAGCGCAGGCGTAGGTATGGGTGCAGGTATGGGAATCGGTGCAATGTTTGCTGATGCTATGAAACCATCTGCTCCAGCACAACCTGCTCAACCTGCCGCTGCACCAGTTGCAGGCGCAAAAACTTGCCCATCTTGTGGCGCAAGCGTAGGCGCAAAGGCAAAGTTCTGCCCAGAGTGTGGCGAAAAAATGCCATCTAAAAAGTTCTGTCCAGAATGTGGCGCGCAAGCAAGCGCAACTGCAAAGTTCTGCCCAGAATGTGGCACTAAATTATAAAAAGAGTTAAGGAGAATATAATTATGGAAAAAATTACTGCAAACACTACTATTTTTGAAGCACTTCAAATCAACCCAAATGCAGGCGAAATCTTAAAGTCTTACGGTATGCATTGTTTAGGTTGTGCACTTGCTCACGGCGAAACTATCGGTGAAGCAGTTGATGTTCACGGTGCAGATTTAGAACAACTTCTTGCAGAACTCAATGCTTAATTAAAAGCCAAAAAAGGATAATTTAGGAAAAAGTTATGGCTGGCGAAAACAAACAACTTAACGAAAACGGCGAATATGAAGTAAAGGTGGAAACTGAACACCTTAAATGTTCGGCGTGTGGCGGTAATATGGTTTTTGACCCAGATAAGCAAATGCTTTTTTGTGAGCATTGTGGAACTACTCAAGTGATTGATGGTCAAAGCCACGCAGTAGAATTAGATTTAGATGGCGCCTTTTTTTCGGATAATAAATGGGAAAGTGATGAATCGCTTGTGTTTACTTGCGATAACTGTGGCGCAAAGGTAGTTCTTAATAAAAACGAAACGGCAAAAGAATGCCCATTTTGTGGCACGGGCCATGTTCAAGAAACCGAAGCGCTTTCAGGCATTAAACCTAACGCGGTAATTCCATTTAAGTTGGGTTTAGAAAAGGCTATTGAAATAACTAAAAACTGGGCAAGAAAAAAGTTTTTTGCACCAAGAAATTTCAAAAAGAACCTTAAAACCGAAAATGTTAAAGGCGTTTATACACCTTGCTTTACTTTTGATAGCAAAACAAGTTCTACCTATGTTGGTAGAATAGGCAAAACACATACAAGGGTAGTGGGCTCTGGCAAAAATAGAAGAACTGAAACCTATACCGTATGGCGCAATATATCGGGAACATACTTCCATAATTTTAACGATATATTAGTGTCTGCTGGCGAAAAAGTTGACCAAGGCAAAATTGATAAAATGTCGCCTTTTGATACCGAAAATAGCAAAACATACGAAGAAAGTTTCTTGCTTGGCTTTATGGCATACCACTACGATAAAGAAGTAACAAATATGTGGGCAGAAGCGAAAGGTAGAATGGATGTTGTGTTAAGAAAATTAATTCTTAGCCAGTATTCATACGATAAGGTTAGTTACCTAAATGTATCTACTTGCCACGAAAATGTTACTTATAAGTATGTAATGCTCCCTGTATATGTAGGCAACTTTAACTACCGTAGCAAACTATTTAACTTCTATGTTAATGGCGAAACTGGAAAGGTAATAGGTAAAACCCCAAAATCACCTTGGAAAATACTTCTTACCGTGTTGCTTAGTATGGCAGTTATTGCAGGTTCAGTATTGCTATTTTTCTTGCTTAATAGTTAAAATAGGCAAGCGTTGTTTGTTAAATAGGTTGACAAAACCTTTTAGTTATTATATTATATAAAAAAAGATAATTTTATTGGAGGCGAATTATGAATAGAATTAAATTAGTAGCAACCCCTGCAAAAAGAAAGGAAACGGGTTGTGGCGAATGCAGAAGCACCTGTCAATCGGCTTGCAAAACTTCTTGCACCGTAGGTAACCAAAACTGCGAAAAGCTTGAAAAGGAAGCAAAAGTAAATAAATCAAAATAAAAATTACTAAACCTAAAAAATAAAGGAACGGTTTTTTCCGTTCCTTAATTTTTGTATTTGGAGATTTTAAAATGGTTCATACTTTTAACATAGACGGCGCTTATTATCTATTTGATGTTGAAAGCAGTTCTTTACATGTTTGCGACGCGCTTACAAGCGAAGTTGTAAAGAAACTTAACGGCGAAGAATACAACTTAACTGGCGCAGATAAAACTGCCGTAGAAGAAATAGAAAAAGAAATACTTGAACTAAAAGAAAAGGGCTATCTTTATAGCGAAAAAAAGGAAGAAACACCTATTAAAAGCGACCTTGTTAAAGCGCTTTGCTTGCATATTTGCCACGATTGTAATTTAAGTTGCAAATATTGTTTCGCAGGTAAAGGCAAGTATAAGGGCAAGGCAGAGTATATGTCGTTTGATGTAGCGCGCCTTGCAGTAGATTTTCTTATTAAAAATAGTGGCAACCGAAAAATCCTTGAAATGGACTTTTTTGGTGGCGAACCTTTAATGAACTTAGATGTAGTTAAAAAAACTGTTGAGTATGCTAAACAAGAAGGCAAAAAGGCAGGCAAGATATTCCTTTTCACTTTAACTACAAACGGCGTTTTACTTGATGAAGAAACTGCAAACTGGCTTAATAAAGAAATGGAAAATGTGGTTTTATCTATTGACGGTAGGCGCGAAGTTCACGACGGGGTTAGAAAAACAGTAAACGGCAAGGGTAGTTATGATGTTATAATTGAAAACATTAAGCGCTTTGTTAAAATGCGTGGTAAAAAGCATTACTATGTTCGTGGCACTTTCACTAACAAAAACCTTGATTTTGGCAATGATGTTTTAGCCTTAACCGATATGGGCTTAACCGAAATATCTTTAGAGCCAGTAGTTTTAGATGAAAGTGATGAACTTTATATCGGCAAAGATAAGTTAGCAGGTATTCGCGAAGAATATAGAAGGCTTTCAAAAGTTTACTTAGAACGCAAGAAAAAGGGCGAAAGATTATTTAACTTTTTCCACTTTAACATTGATTTAGAAGGTGGCGTATGCCTTAAAAAGCGCATCTCTGCGTGTGGGGCAGGCAACGAATATTTTTCGGTAACACCTTTTGGTGATATATTCCCGTGCCATCAATTTGCATCAAACCCCAAATATAAAATGGGCACAGTTTTTGAAGGAAAAATCAACGAAGAAATTCGTAACGAATTTAAAAATGCAAACCTTTTCACTAAAGAAAAGTGTAAAGATTGCTTTGCAAAATACCATTGTAGTGGTGGTTGCGCTGCAAATAATATCAATTTTAATGGCGATATAAATAAGCCATACGAAATCACTTGCGAAATGATGAAAGCAAGAATGGAATGCGCTTTGCATATTTATGCAGAAAAGTTAAAAGAAGAGCGCGAATAAAAATATAACTAAAAAAGGTCTTTCTTACGACGGAATTTTCAAAAAAACTTTGATTTTCTATTGACCGAAAGGCCTTATATAGTATATAATTAGTAAGATACGAATAGTATGTGGTCTAAAGGTTGACTGCAATATTCGGGAGGAACAGTAAGGCATGAAAAAAGGTAAAGCGATAACTTTATTATCAATCGTATGTGTATTGCTTGCCGCACTTTTTGTAATGACTTTCGCAAGATTTTCTGTCGGTGTAAAAGATGATTACATTTCGATAGTTGGTGCGATTGACCTTGATTACGATATGGCAGGCGGTGTAGCATATACTCTTGAACTTGACGAAGATAACGACGAAGAGATAACTGATATTGACCAAGTTGTAGAAACGCTTGAAAGCAGAATGGAAGCACTTGGTTATTCGGTTTATTCTGTAACTGCAATTAAACCGATAGTAAACGGTGTTGAAGCAAAAGACCTTGACTATCAAATTAGAATTTGCGTTAAGAGTACCGAAAGCATTGCAAGCGATATTCAAACCATAACTGCGTATGGCACAGTAAGTTTTGTTGGTGGCGAAAGTCAAAACCCCACCACCGAAATATTTGTAGATGAAAATGCAGTTGAAAGCGCATCTTATAGTGGTTCTGGTTACGACGAAGGCGGAAACGAATTATATCAAGTAGGCTTAACGCTTACCGAATCTGCTTATAACGAACTTATGGAATCAATTGACGCAGCAACTGCAAACAACGCATCTTATTATTTAGGAATCAAACTTGGCGACGCTGTTGTTATGGACGGTTCAACCGCAATCTCTAAAGATGCATTTAGTGGTAGAACGGTTTATATAACCAACCAAAGCGAAGCAGGTGCTAAACAGTTAGCCCTTCAACTTTCTACTGGTGGACTTGCATATAAGTTCAACGGTGCAGATAAGCCTATGGCAATCACCGCACCTATCGGTAAAACGGGTGCAATGATGGCAGGTATAACTGTGTTTGCATTACTTGTTTGCTCTGCAATTGTATTCTTTGTTAAATATAAGGGCTATGGCGTGGTTGCAACCTTATCGCTTTTAACCTTTATTTTAGTAGAAACTGCTATGATGGTAGCAGTTCCAGGAATAGTTTTCTCAATCGGTGGAATTATCGGTGGAATACTTGCAAGTATCCTTTGTGCCGACGGGTTAACTATGATTGTTAAGAGAATTAGCGAAGAAGGTTCAAACGGCAAAACTGTTAAGAGCGCAATCAAAACTGGTTATAAACGCGCACTTTTCCCTGTGCTTAACACAAGCGTTGTTTCAGGAATAGTTGCCTTGCTTTTATTTGCGTTCACAAAAGGCGTTATTAAAACCTTTGCAATCGCATTTGGTATCGGTGCAGTTGTATCTTTCTTAACCACCGTGCTTGTTTCAAGAATGTTTACCGAACTTATTCTTCCACTTGTTAAAAACAAAGAAAAGTTCTTAAATATCAAAAGGGAGGAGGCGTAAGTTATGAAAAATCTTAAAATAAGTAAGTTCAAACTTTTCGTAGTAATCGCACTTGCTCTTTTAGTAGTGGGTATGACCCTTTTAGGAATATTCGGTTTCAACCAAACTGTTGACTATGCTGATGGTTATGAAATCACCGTTAAAGTAGAAAGCAATTTAGGTGATGCTGAAAGTGTTATGAAAAATGTTAGCGATTCATATTTTGATGAAAAGGGCATTAAAACAGTTTCATATGCTTTCCAAGAACTTGAAGAAGGCGAAACCCTTATCTTCAAACTTAAAGACGGTTCAGTTTTTGAAGATACTCTTAAACTTGAAGATATAAAGGCAGAACTCAAAACCAAAATTGAAACTGCGTTTGCCGAAAAAGGCGGTGCGCTTTCAGGTCTTCAAGTTACTGTTGATGCTTTCACTTCGCATAACCACGCTAACGAAAATGTAAAAGGTGTTGTTATTGCAAGTGCAATAGCAATAGTTGCTTGCTTAATTTATCTATTCTTTATGGAAAAATTATCAGGCGCACTCACAATGCTTATCACATCAATCGGCTCTGCATTGCTTTCAATCGCAGTTATCGCCCTTGCAAGAATCCCTGCAAGCCCATTTGTTGCTTGCACGGTTATGCTTTCGGCAATCCTTGCAGGTATCCTTTCAATAGGCATTGTTAATAGATGTAGAGAATTAACAAAATCAGTTGTTTACGAAAAATCTTCGTATGGTGAAATAGGCGCAGTTGCCCTTAAAGAAAGCAATTTAAGAACTATCTTTATGGCAATATCAATTGTTTGCGCATCACTACTTCTCATTATTCTTGGCACAGGCTACCTTAAACTTTTAGGTCTCCATATTTTAGTTGGTGGGGCGGCAGCATTATTTACTGCATATGGCTTTACTGATGTTTTATGGGCTTTCTTCAAAGGTTTTGACAAAAAGAAAAAGGTTATAGCAAAACAAGAAGAAAATAACTAAACAAAACTGCTAATGAATAAGGCGGGAAAACCCCGCCTTATTTTATAATTAAAAGGACTATCGGGAAATGAAAATTATTCAAAGTAGCGTTTTAACCGACGCAGATAAATTAAATATATCTCGCCTTGCAAACGAATGCGGATTGCTTTTTGATACCGCAAGGCTTTTGTATTCCCGAAAAATAGACACTAAAGAGAAAATCAAGGCATTTATAAACCCATCTAAAAAAGGTTTTTTAGACCCGTTTTTGCTTTCAGGTATGCAAGATGCAGTTCACGAAATTGAAAATGCAAAAAGGTTAAACAAAGGTGTATTAATTTTTGGAGACTATGACGCAGATGGTATTTGCGCCACCACCGTGTTAAAACTTGCCCTTAAAGATTATGGCATAAACGCGCTTTATACCGTTCCAGAACGCGAAGATGGTTATGGTTTAAATGTTGAAAAAATTAAAGATTTGCAAAAAACTTCGCCCATAGATTTAATTATTACAGTTGACTGTGGAATAAGCGATAAAGATAAAATTGAAGAACTTGAAAAGTTAGGCATTTCAGTTATTGTTACCGACCATCACGAACCCCCACAAGTGTTGCCTAATTGCACGGTTATTGACCCTAAACTTAGTTATGACGAATATCCTTTTAAGGGTTTATGTGGCGCAGGTGTTGCGTATAAACTTGCAAGGGCATTAATAGGCGAAAAGGCAGACGAATATTTAGATTTTGTTGCACTTGCTACCGTTGCCGATAGTATGGATTTAAGTGGCGAAAACCGTGATATAGTTTGCGAAGGTCTTAAAATATTCAACAACAATTTAAGGCCGTGTTTTAAGTATTTGTTAAACGATAGTTCAAATAAAACTATATCGGCGCAAAGTATTGCGTTTACCATTGCACCAAGAATAAATGCAGGTGGCAGAATGGGTGATGCAAAGTGCGCGTTAAAACTCTTTTCTTCTACCGATGAAAATGAAATATACGATTTAGGTGTAAAATTAAACGAATACAATATCGCAAGGCAAGTTGAGTGTGAAAGGATATATGATGAAGCAAGGCAAAAAATAATTGACTTAAACCTTGCAGGCGATTCAGTTATAACTGTTGCAAGTGACGACTGGAAGGCAGGCTTTGTAGGAATAGTTGCAAGTAAATTAGTTGAAGAGTTTTGCCGTCCAGTTATAGTGTTTGCTTTGCAAGATGGCTATTATAAAGGCTCTGCAAGAAGTTATAATGGAGTAAATATTTTTGAAGCGATAAGTTCTGTAAGCGACCTATTAACGGCATTTGGTGGCCACGCACAAGCGGCAGGTGTTTCCGTTTCAAAAGAAAACTTTTTACAACTTCAATCGCGCCTAAACGAATATGTAAATAGGGTATATGGCAAGCCAGACTTTACTAAAAAGATTATGGTAGAGTGGAAAATTGACGGAAAGTTTTCGCCAAGGTTTGCTAAAGAAATAGAACTTTTTGAGCCCTTTGGTGTTGGCAATAAACGCCCACTATTTTCAGTAGATGCTAAATCGCTTACCGTTAAGCAATTAAAGTTTGGCTCACCACATGTATCATTTATGGCAGGTGGTATTGAAATGCTTTACTTTAACGGTGCAGGTGATACCGAAAGGCTTTCGCTTAATATAGATAAAGAAATAGTTTTTGAAAGTAATGTTTCAGTATTCCGTGGTAAAGAATATTTTAAGGGCTATGTAAAGCAAGTAGTAGCCGATTATGGCGATTTTTCTACCATTGAAAATAAACTTTTTGAAAATGCTTTACTTGCTATTAAAGATGAAGACTTGCCTGCATATGGAGTAAAATCGGTGGCAGAACTTCCCGAAAACGGAAGAAGTTTCGGCACGGTGTATGCGCTTGCCGATTATAAAAATCTTGAGCATTATCCAACGCTTAAAGATTTGCCAGTATGTATGCATAAGCCACTTTATAAAAACTTTAGAAACTGCGTAATCGTTGCGCCTTATACAAGACCTGACGGCTACGATACAATAGTGTATTTAGATAAACCCTTGCACTATGCAAAGGGCTTTAAGAATAGTTATCAAGTAGAAGGGCTAATAGGCTATAAAAAGATTGACGGTGTTTCTACTGATAGAACAGATTTTGTTCAAGTATATGTAGAACTTGAAAAATTACTTGGCAAAAGTTTTAACGATTTAAACTCTTTATATGAGCACTCTACAAAGGCAATAAGTAGAGAGCAATTCGTGTTTTCAACGGCAGTATTTATGGAACTTGGAATATTCTATTCCAAAGATGGAGTGTTAAAACGCGATGCTAATGCAAAAAGCACATTGACAAATTCGGCTATATATAGTAAAATCTTATCAATAAAGGGTTGATATGAATGATGTATTTGAAAAGATAGAAATTGCATATTCAGGCAAAGATTTAGTATTGCTTGAAAAGGCGTATGACTTCGCAAAAAAAGCGCACGCAAACCAAAAGCGCGCCTCGGGTGAAGAATACTTTTCGCACCCTTGCGCAGTTGCGCAAATACTTGTTGATTTAGGTCTTGACTCAGCAACAGTTGCGGCCGCCTTTTTGCATGATGGAATTGAAGATACACCTGTTAGTGAGGGGGATATAAAAAAAGAGTTTGGTGATGAAGTTTTAGAACTTGTTAAAGGCGTTACTAAACTTGACCAAATTGCTTTTAACTCACTTGAAGAAGAACAAGCCGAAAACTTCCGTAAGATATTCGTTGCAATGGCAAAAGATATAAGGGTTATCATTATTAAACTTGCCGATAGATTGCACAATATGCGTTCACTCAACTTTTTATCAAAAGAACGCCGTGAAAGAATGGCAAAGGAAACGCTTGATATTTACGCGCCACTTGCCGATAGGCTTGGTATTTCGCAAATCAAATGCGAACTTGAAGACCTATGCTTAAAATATTTATAACCCGATTTTTATGAGTTTTTATATACCGGCGTAGAAGAACGCATGCAAGAAAACTTAGAACTTGTTAGCCATGTAGTTGAACAACTTGACGAAATGCTTAAAGATTCTAAGATTAAAGATTTTGAAGTGTTCGGTAGAAAAAAGCACCTTTATAGCATCTACCGTAAAATGACCAAGCAAAACAAATCGCTTGACCAAATATACGATTTAATTGCCGTTAGGGTAATAGTAAACTCTATTGATGAGTGCTATGAAATCCTTGGCAAAATCCACCATAGGTGGAAACCTGTTCCAGGTCGCATTAAAGATTATATTGCAACCCCAAAACAAAATATGTATCGTTCGTTGCATACAACGGTTGCAACTAACTTTGGTAAGGTTTTTGAAATACAAATAAGAACCTACGAAATGAACCATACTGCTGAATACGGTATCGCAGCGCACTGGAAGTATAAAGAAAACAAAAAAGAATCTGATGATTTTGATGAACGCCTTTCTTGGATTCGCGAAGTAATGGAATGGCAGGGTGGCTTAAAAGATAGTAAAGAGTTTTTAAACACCCTTAAAGGCGACATTTATAGTTCAGAAGTTTTAGTATTTACCCCTAAAGGTGATGTTATCAGTTTACCTAAAGATGCAACACCACTTGACTTTGCGTATAATATTCACTCTGCAATAGGAAACAAATGCACGGGCGCAAAGGTAAACTCTAAAATTGTTCCGTTAAACTACACCTTACAAGTTGGAGATGTTGTTGAAATAATAACTTCTCAAAACTCAAAAGGCCCTTCGTGGGACTGGCTTAAAATAGTTAAAAGTTCAAGCGCAAGGGTAAAAATCAAGCAATTTTTCCGCCGTGAAATGAAGGAAGAAAATGTTAAAACGGGCAAAAATATGCTTGAAGATGAGGCGAAAAAACGCGGATTTAACCTTAACGATTTATTAACCGAAGATTCCTTTTTAAGAATAGCATCAAAACTTTCTTTTTCAAACCAAGAAGAAATGTTTGCATCTATTGGCTTTGGCGCAGTATCAACCAACCAAGTTTTATTAAAACTCATTGATTACTACCGTAAAAGTCAACCTAAAAAAGAAATACCCAAGTTTGCCAGCATTAATAAAACCACGCAAGGTAGTGTAGAAGTAAAAGGAATGCCCAACCTTTTGGTAAGGTTTGCAGGTTGCTGTAATCCAGTTCCAGGTGATGACATAGTTGGTTTTATATCTCGTGGCCGTGGCGTTACTGTTCATAGGCGCGATTGCCCAAATCTTAAACAAGCCGAAAACGATAGAATAATTGAAGTTAACTGGACTGATAGGCTTGGCTCTGCTTATAATGCAGGCATTAAGGTTATAGGCAACAACCAAATGGAAATACTATCAATCGTTTCAGGTGTGGTTGCTAAACTCAATTTAGTAATCGTTTCTACCAACGGCAGAACGGATACTAAACTTTCGCAATCGGTAGTTGATTTTAATGTTAGGGTAAACGGCAAGCAAGAACTTGAAAATCTAATAGTAAAATTAAAGCAAGAACCAAAAATAACTGATGTATTTAGGACGGCTACTTAATTGATAATTAAAAAACTACAAACAGGCGTGCTTGGTGTAAACACCTACTTTTTGATAAACGAAAAAACCAAAACTGCCGTTATAATTGACGGTGGCGAACACTATGAAATAATAAACAACTACGCGAAAGAACTTGGCATAGAAATAAAAGCCGAACTTCTAACTCACGCGCATTTTGACCACGCAGGCAACGCAAAACTTTTCCAAGATAATGGTGTAAAAATATACGCACCTGATAAAGACTATGAAAAGTTGGTTTTAGGTGATACTTTAAGTAAAGATTTTGGCTTAAACTTTCAAACCTTTACGCCTAACTATAAGGTTTATGACGGCGATATGTTGCAAATTGAAGGTTTTGATATCAAAGTGATAGCAACTGCTGGGCATACCGATGGTTCGGTTTGTTATTTAGTTGATAATGCTTTATTTACAGGCGACACTCTTTTTAATCTATCTATAGGAAGAACTGATTTTCCCACAGGTAGTTTTGAAGATATGAAGTGTTCGCTCAAAAAACTATTTTCGCTATCTAAAAACTATATAGTTTACCCAGGACACGGAGAAGAAAGCACATTGAACTTTGAAAGGGAAAACAATCCTTACAGTAGATTTATATGATAGAAACACCATTAACGGGCTTTGAAAGTGATTTAAGAGAAGTGGCAACCGCCTTTGGCGTTGACGATTCTTTAAGAATAAAACACCTTTTCAAAGAAAGCCCCGATAGACTTATAAATACTTTTGTAATAAACGGACAAAGTTACGCATACGGAAACCTTATTCCTGAAACTAACGACCAAATAGTGAAAAAGCGTTTAATTAAACGATATGCAAAACTATCGCTATATAAAGCGCTTTCAAGGTCGCTTGGGAAGGAACTTCCGTGGGGCGCACTTACAGGGATAAGGCCTACTAAACTTGCATATTCTCAAATAGAAGAAACGGGTGAGTTTATTGATTTTTTTCAAAGCGTAATGAAAGTTAGCGAAGAAAAAACTTCGCTTGTAAAAAAAATACTTGAAACGCAAAAAGGTTTATACGAAAAAAATAACCTTAACACCGATTTATTTGTATTTATACCATTTTGCCCAACCCGTTGCAAATACTGTTCATTTATTAGTCAAGACATTAAGTCTGCGCGTGGAAAGGTTGATGAATATGTGGAAACGCTTGTTAAAGAAATTAACGAAAGCGCGCAATTAATAAAAAAATTAAGAAGTATATATATCGGTGGTGGAACACCAGTATCGCTTAATATAGCGCAACTTGATAAAGTTCTTTGCGCTATTGATAAAATAAATAGTGGTGTTGAGTATACTGTGGAAGCAGGTCGCCCTGATGTAATTACCGAAGAAAACTTAAAACTACTTAAAGAGCACGGTGTAACAAGGGTATGTGTTAATCCACAAACATTTAACCAAAAAACCCTTGACCTTATAGGTAGAAATCATACCGAAAGCCAAACCATAGAAAAATACCATTTAGCAAAAAAATATTTTGATGTTAATATGGATTTAATAGCAGGTTTGCCCGAAGAAGATTTTAACGACTTTAAGTATAGTTTAGATAAAACTATTTCACTAAAACCAGATGATATAACGGTGCATACATTGTGCTTAAAAAAGGGCTCATATTTAACCCAAAGCACTTCGCGTTTATCGGTTAATGAAATTGATGAAATGGTAAACTACGCGCATAAAACTCTTGGCGAAAACGATTATAGACCATACTACTTATATCGCCAAAAATATGCGGCAGGCAATTTAGAAAACACAGGCTATGCCTTAAAGGGAAAAGAGTGTGTTTATAACATTGACGCAATGGAAGAAACAACAAGTGTTGTCGCTTGTGGCGCAAATGCTATAAGCAAGGTGGTAACTTCAAACTTTGAAAGGATTGAACGATACGCAAGCCCCAAAGATGTTTTAAGTTATTTAGGAAAAATTGATACTATAATTCAAAAGAAAAAAGAATTATTTTTGGAAAGGGAAATATGAAACATATAACTTTTGCCGTTCCGTGTTATAACTCAGCGGCGTATATGGAAAAATGTATAGAAAGTTTATTAGCAGGTGGCGATGGTATAGAGATAATAATCGTCAATGACGGCTCTACCAAAGATAACACCGCAAGCATTGCCGATGGCTACGCTGAAAAATATCCAAGTATTATTAGAGCAGTTCACAAAGAAAATGGTGGGCATGGCGATGCGGTTATGACTGCTTTAAATATTGCCGAAGGCAATTATTTTAAGGTCGTTGATAGCGACGACTGGGTTGATAGAGATGCCTTAGAAGAACTAATGGGTGTTTTAAGAAAAGAGCCTGAAGAGAGTGCGCCAGATGCATTTGTGGTAAACTATGTTTACGAACACGCAGAAGATAACACTCAAAAAATTATCAAATACGAAAAAGAGTTCCCAGTAAATAGAAACTTTACCTTTAGCGAAACGAAAAAGATGCCTGTGGGAAAGTTTCTTGCAATGCACTCTATGATTTATAAAACGGAACTTTTGAAAAGTGCAGATATAAACCTACCTAAACACACCTTTTATGTAGATAATCTTTTCGTTTACAAGCCACTTCCATTAATCAAAACATTTAGGTATTTAAACATCAATTTCTATCGCTACTATATCGGCAGAAGCGATCAGTCGGTTGCCGAAAGTGTTATAATGAATAGAATTGACCAACATATTAAGGTTACCTATATGATTATTGATGCTTATAGGCTTAGTGATTTTGAAAAAACCGACCCAAAACTTTATAAGTATATGTTATCGTTTGTATCTATAATGATGACGATAAACAGCATTTATCTAATCAAGCAAGACACAAAAGAAAGTTTTGAGAAAAAGCGCAAACTTTGGAACTACTTAAAGGAAAAAGATAAGCGCACGCACCGTAAATGTAAGAATATGCTTACAGGTATGGCAGAATCAGATAACAAGTTTATTTGCGGGCTTTGCAAATCAATATATGTTATCGTAAGAAAGATTTTTAAGTTTAATTAAAATATATAATATAAAAAACAAAAAAATAGTAGACAAAAACAAAGTATTTTGTTATACTAAATAGGCTTAATGCTTTGGCAAGGCTTTGTGGTTCTCCACCCTTGGCGTTGTCAATAGTGAATTATTCCATAAAAACAGGAGGTAAAAAAGAAATGGAAAAAGCAAAGAAAAACGAAATCATAGCAAAGTTTGCTCGTCACGAAGGTGATACTGGTTCGGCAGAAGTTCAAATCGCACTTTTAACCGAAAGAATTAATCACTTAAACGAACACTTAAAGGCAAACAAGCACGACAACCATTCAAGGCGCGGTCTTTTGAAAATGGTTGGTGAGCGTCGTGGACTTTTAAAGTATTTGCAAAATATTGATATTGAAAGATACAGAAAAGTTATTGCTGATTTAGATTTAAGAAAATAATAAAAAAGGGCGGCTTATTTTATGTCGCCCAATTTTTCTTTATTTGAAACTATTTTTAAGGCGTTTTTGCAGTTGTGAAAACCCTTTCAAGAAATATAGAGAAAGAGTAATAGGAGAAAAGAAAAATGACAGAAACTTACAGAGTATTTAAAACAACTTTGGGTGGAAGAGAACTTATCGTTGAAACTGGCAAATACTGTGAACAAACCAACGGCTCTTGCATAGTTCGCTGTGGTGATACAGCAGTTATGGTTAATGTAACTATGGCTGAAAAAGCGCGCGACGGTATGGATTACTTCCCACTTGGCGTTGATTTTGAAGAAAAAATGTATGCTATCGGTAAAATCCCAGGTGGCTTTAAAAAGCGCGAAGGTAGGGCAAGTGATAAGGCTATTTTAACTTCAAGGCTTATTGACCGTCCTATTCGTCCACTTTTCCCAAAAGGTTTATTCAATGATGTTATCGTTATTGCAACTGCACTTTCAGTTGAACCTGATATCCAACCTGAACCTTTAGCAATGATAGGTAGCAGTATTGCTATTAGCATTTCAGATATACCTTTCGCAGGTCCTACTGGTAGCGTAGTAGTTGGTATGGTTGATGGCGAATACATCATTAACCCAGACTGCGCTCAAAGGGAAAAGAGTGTTTTAACCTTAAACCTTGCAGGCACTAAAGATGCAATTATGATGGTTGAAGCAGGCTCAAACGAAATTAGTGATGATGAAATGGTTGGCGCAATCTTATTTGGCCACGAAGAAATCAAAAAACTTTGCGCTTTCCAAGAAGAAATCGTTAAAGAAATCGGTAAACCCAAAAAGGAAATGGAACTTTACCATGTTCCTGAAGAAATTGACAAGGCTGTTCGTGAATATGCAAGCGAAAAACTTGACAAGGCACTTGATACTTTTGATAGAAAAACCCGTCAAGATGGTCAAGATGCAGTTGAAAAAGATTGCTTAGAACACTTTGCAACTATTTTTGAAGGCAAAGAACGCGAAATTAAAGATTCGCTTTACTACTTAACCAAAGAAAAAGTTCGTGCAAAAATCACCAACACAGGTATTCGCCCAGATGGAAGAAAACTTGACGAAGTTAGAAAGATTTGGTGTGAAGCAGGTGTTCTTCCAAGAGTTCACGGCTCAGGTGTTTTCACCAGAGGTATGACACAAGTTATGTCAACTTGTACCCTTGGCATGCTTAACGAAGCACAAAAACTTGAAGGACTTGATGGCGATTCTCAAAAGAGATATATGCATCAATACAATATGCCAGGCTATGCTTCTGGCGAATCAAGGCCTTTAAAGAGCCCAGGTCGTAGAGAAATCGGTCACGGCGCACTTGCTGAACGCGCATTAGAACCAGTTATTCCATCACCAGAAGAGTTCCCATACGCAATTAGAATTGTAAGCGAAGTTTTAAGTTCAAACGGTTCTACTTCACAAGGTAGCGTATGTGGTTCTACTTTAGCACTTATGGATGCTGGCGTTCCTATTAAAGCACCTGTTGCAGGTATTGCTATGGGTCTTATTAAAGACGAAGCAAGTGGCAAAGTATCTATTATGAGCGATATCCAAGGTTTAGAAGACTTCCTTGGCGATATGGACTTTAAGGTTGCAGGAACTGAAAAGGGTATAACTGCAATTCAAATGGATATTAAAATTAAGGGTATAGATGAAGCCATTTTACGCAAAGCAATTGCTCAAGCAAATGTTGGCAGACAACACATTTTAAGCAAAATGTTAGAAGCAATTGATAAGCCAAGAGCACAACTTTCTAAGTGGGCACCCACCATTATATCTTTCAATATTAACCCTGAAAAAATAGGTGATGTTGTTGGTAAACAAGGTAAAGTAATCAACAAGATTATTGAAGAAACAGGCGTTAAAATTGATATTGAAGATAACGGGACTGTAAATATTGCAGCAGTAGGCAACGCTGAAAATGTTGAAAGAGCAAAAGCAATTATTCTTTCAATTGCAAAAGACCTAGAAGTTGGCGATATGTTCTTAGCAAAAGTTGTTCGTATTCTTCCAAAGGTTGGCGCGTTCTGTGAACTTGCTCCTGGCAAAGATGGACTTATCCACATCTCAAAGATGAGCGACAGAAGAATTGAAAGTGTTGAAGAAGTCTTGCACATTGGTGATGATGTTAAAGTTGAAATCATCAAAATAGGTGAAAAGGGTATTGACCTTAAACTTCTTGAAATCATCAAATAATTAACCTAAGAAAAAGGATATGCAAGGCTTAATGCCTTGCATATTTTATTTTAAGGTTTATTCATATCATAATTATTACCGCATAAAATAAAAAAGGTGGTATAATTATGAAAATTAAAAAATCTTCGTTAATAATAAATACGGCATTAATACTTATTGTTGCGCTTGTGTTTTCGGTGAGTTTTATTCCAGGCAAAATAACACCTATTTATGGTGGCGAAAGCCTTTCTGCATACTATAACGGCAACCGTTCAAAACCACAAGTTTCGCTTATGTTCAATGTTTATGAAAGTGCTGAAACGGTTGAAAAAATTGTTGACACGCTAAACGCATATGGCGCAAAGGCAACATTTTTTATAGGTGGCTGTTGGGCAGACGATAACGGTAAAACATTAAACAAAATAGCAGAAAGTGGTCACGAAATAGCCAACCACGGATATTTTCATAAAGACCATAAAAAACTTGATTATGCGCAAAATAAAGAAGAGATTAACTTAACAGGCATAGTAATAGAAGCGCTTTGTGGGGTAAGGCCAACACTTTTTGCGCCGCCATCTGGCAGTTATTCAACGGTTACCTTAACTGTTGCTGATGAACTTAACTATAAAGTGGTAATGTGGTCAAAAGACACTATTGACTGGCGCGACGCAAACGAAAAATTAGTGTATGAAAGGGCAACAAACTCTTTAACTAATGGCGATTTAATATTAATGCACCCAAAAGAGCACACGCTTAAAGCGTTGCCTAATATTTTAGAATACATAGCAAAAGCAAACTTGCGTGCAGTAACGGTTAGTGAAAACCTTGCTGAGTAAAAGGAGATATATGATTTTAACCAAAACTTTTCCAAACGGATTAAGGCTTGTTGTAAACCAAATGAAAGGCTTTTCATCTGTTTCTTCTGGAATTATAGTTAAAACGGGTAGTGTAAACGAAACGGAAAGCGAAAACGGTATATCGCACTTTATTGAACATATGCTTTTTAAGGGCACAAACAATAGAAGTTCGTTTGAAATAAGCGATTATATTGATAGAATAGGCGCGCAAATAAACGCGTTTACATCTAAAGAAATAACCTGCTATTACACTAAATCAACAGCAGAACACTTAGAACACTCTTTAGAAGTTTTATCTGATTTGTTTTTTAATTCGGTGTTTGACGAAAAGGAACTTGAAAGAGAGCGCGGTGTAGTAATAGAAGAAATCAATATGTGTGAAGACACACCTGAAGATATATGTTTAGACCTACTTGCCGAAAGTTATTTTGGCAAAAACGGACTTGGAAAAACTATCTTAGGCCCTGCCGAAAACATTAGGCGCTTTGGCAAAGCCGAAATACTTGACTATATGAAAAAGTATTACACGGCAGATAATGTGGTAATATCACTTGCAGGTGATGTTGACTTAAATGTTGCCGAAGAACTTGTAAATAAATACTTTGCCGAAAGTTTTAAGCACTTTAATTCGGCATCACAATATGTAAACGCACCAAACGGCAGTAAAAACCTTTTTAGAACTAAAAAAATTGAGCAATCGCATATTGCTTTGTCTTTGCCAACATTTAGCATTAGTGATGAAAGGAACGATTTATTGACCTTTGCTAACATAGTGTTTGGTGGTGGTATGAGCAGTAGGCTTTTCCAAAAAATTCGTGAAGAATTAGGGCTTGCTTATTCGGTTTATTCATACGCATCTGCCTATAAAGACCTTGGTGTGTGTGAAATATATGCTGGTGTAAATACTAATGAACGCGACAACGCGCTTTCGGCTATTGTTGATGAAATTAAATCGTTTAAGAATAACGGCATAACCGAAAAAGAGTTTGAAAGAAGTAAAGAGCAAGTTAAGTCATCATTTATATATGCTAAAGAAAGCACGGCGTCGCAAATGCTATTATATGGCAAGCACCTGCTTTTCAAAAATGAGAAGTTTGACGCAGATGCTAAAATAAAGTTTATTGAAAGCGCAAAACTAAATGATGTTAACAACTTAATAACTCATGTGTTTGATATTGATAAATGCGCCGTTGCAACTGTTGGACCAAAAGATACACCACTTAAAATATAATAAATTAAAGGACTTTTTGAAACAAAAAAGTCCTTTTTCTTTTTTAGATAGAATATACATTGTATTATGAAGTTGCTAAAAATTATATGTGGAATATTGCTTTCAGTTTGCATAATATTAAGCGCAGTATTTGGAACTAATTATGTTAAAAGGGAAATTAAAACAGTTCCCGACTATAAAGGGGTTATAACCCTTTGGCACATAGAAACATTTGAAGGTGGGTTCGGTTCACGAAAAGAGTTTTTGCTTAAAACGGGCGCGCGTTTTGAAAAAATATATCAAGGTGTGCTTGTTATGGTTGTGTCGCACACGGTTAGTAGTTATAACGAAAACATACAAAAGGGAATATACCCAGATTTAGTTTCCTTTGGGCTTGGCGTTGAAGTAAAAAACCAAACTGAAATTAAAACGGAAACACCCTTTCAATACGGATTGATTTATGGAACGGAATATACATCTTGTTGGTGTATGGGTGGCTACTTTTTAATTGAAAACCCAAATGCAAGTGGAAACTCTATAGTGGTAGGTGAAAATGGCAACACAAGCCCCTTAACTGCGCTTGCTTTAAGCGACTTTGAAGTTAGCAGTTTAGATAGGTTAAATACCTTTGATGCCTATAATAAGTTTATAGGTGGTAAGTATAAATACCTAATAGGCACGCAAAAAGATATTTATAAACTAACTAACCGTGGCTTTCAATTTACTGCAAAGCCACTTGAAGAATATAACGATTTGTTTCAATATATATCGGTAACTTCTAACTCAAATGATAAAAGGTATTATGCCGAAGAATATTTAAAATTTTTGCTATCAAAAGATAATCAACTAAAACTAAACGAAATAGGGTTAACATCTTGTTTTTATAAGGTGGATAACGAAAACAGTTATATGCAAGAGTTTGTAAACTCAACAGTTAAAAGCGCGCCATCAAGTTTTACAACCCCAAGCGAAATGCAAAGTTTAAACGAACTTGCACTAAAAGTAATTAGAAAAGAAGAAAGTAAAATTAAAATTAAAAATCTTTTGTTTTAGATGTTGAAAAAAACTGTTAAATATAGTAAAATATTAAAAGGAGTTATATGACCTTTCTTGAAGAGACTTTAGGTTTTATTGACCCACCCGTAAAGCAAAACGAAAGTATAAAAAAACATACCACAATAGGTGTTGGCGGATTAGCAAAATATTTTGCAACCCCTAAAAGTTTATATGCCTTGCGCCTTTTAATAGAAAGCGCAAAAGCCCACAAACTAAAACACTTTATTTTGGGCAAGGGCAGTAATGTTTTGTTTAATGACGGCGGATATAATGGTTTAGTTATATCAACTGAGCGATTGCAAGAAGTTAGTGTATATAACGGCAAAGTTAAAGCAATGTGTGGCGCAACGCTTAATAAGGTTATTGACTTTGCTAAAAGTAGAAGTTTGTCGGGCTTAGAAAAACTATACGGCATACCTGCAAGTATAGGCGGAGCAATAACAATGAACGCAGGTGCGTTTGGCGCAACTATTAGTGATGTTGTTAGTTGTGTAGAAACCATAAAAAATGGCAAACTGTGTAAGTATTATAAAAGTGATTGCCGTTTTGGGTATAGGAAAAGTAGGTTTATAAATAGCAAAGAAGTTATAGTTTCGGCGACCTTTGATTTTATTAATCAAGCAAAAGAACTAATTGAAGCCCAAATCAAATGCCAAAAAGATTTAAGGAAAACAATGCACCCTATGGGTAAATCGTTTGGCTCTGTGTTTAAAAATCCAAACTGCCAAAAACTAACTGCAGGGCAAATAATTGATAGGGCAGGTCTTAAAGGTTATAGAATAGGCGGGGCAATGGTTTCAAGTGAGCACGCTAACTTTATAGTTAATGTTAAAAATGCCACGGCAAAAGATATATTAAACCTTATCTACGAAATTAAAGAAAGGGTGTATAAAACCTTTAATATTGAACTTAAAGAAGAAGTAATTATTGTTGGAGGGTTTCATGATTTTAACTGCTGATTATCATACTCACACTAAATACAGTCACGGTAAAGGCACGGTTTTACAAAACGCACTTGCTGCAAAAGAAAAGGGGCTTAAAGAAATAGGCATAACTGACCACGGTTTTTCGCACCCTGCTTTTGGTTTGCGCGCAAGAAAGTTAAAACCTTTGCGTATGGACTGCGAAGGTGCTTCGGCAATTACTGGTGTTAAAGTGTTGGTGGGGGTTGAATCAAATATCGTATGCACAGATGGAAAGGTTGATTTAACCGAAAAAAGATACGATAATTTTGATTTGTTTTTAGCAGGCTTTCACAAGTTTGTTATATATAGAAAGGGTTCATTTTTTTCCTTTTTTACACCAAACTTTGTTAATTCAACTTTTAAGAAAAAAGAAGTTTCAAAAAGGCTTATTGACACAAACACAAAAACCTTTATAAATGTAATTAAGAAAAACCCTGTGGATATAATAACCCACCTAAACTTTTGTTGCTATGCAAATGCAGAAGAAGTTGCTAAAGCGTGTGCAGACTATGGCACATATTTAGAACTAAACGCAAAAAAAGTTCACTTAACTGATGAAGAATTATATCGCGTTGTAAAAACAGGTGTAAACTTTGTTATTGATAGCGACGCGCACTCTCCAGATAGAGTTGGCGAAATATCGCTTGTTGAGAAGTGGCTTAAAAGGGTAGAGATACCTGAAGATAGAATAATGAACATAAACGGAAAAACGCCCGATTTCCGTTTTTCAAGGTATAAGGGAAAAAGATGAACTTTGCAAAAGAAATAAAGCAAGAATTGCTTTCAAAAAATATAAAAGATAAATGTTGTAAAAGGGCATTTTTAGCAGGCGTAATTCGTGGCACGGGCAACCTATTTTTGCAAGATGGCGAATACGGTTTAGAGTTTAAGTTAGATAGCGAAGATGGTGCAAATAGAATTACTGAATATTTAAGTAGTTTATATGGCTTTGAAATGCGCGAAGTAGGTTATACCTTAAACAATCGCTATGGCAAAGAAATTATAACCCTAAATATTCACGGACAAGGCTCTACAAAAATACTTGTAGATTTAGGTGTGCTAATTGAAAATGGCAATGAGTATGCCGTTTCACTTAAACTGTTTGATAAGGTTTGCGAAAAAGAATGTTGTATTCGCTCATTTTTAAAGGGATTATTTGTGGCAGTTGGTAACTGCATATTGCCAAGCGCAAAATCGGCTCAAACAACAGGGTATCACTCAGAGTTTGTTTTTTATCATTACACAACTGCATTAGAAGTTGCAAAAAAACTTGAAGATGCAGGTGTTAAAAGTAAAATAACAAGGCGCAAAGGCACTTTTATAGTTTACATTAAAAGTGGCGAAGAAATTAAGAACTTGGTGGCGTTTTTAGGTTGTCCTGTATCGGTGTTAAAGATTACCGATTTAATGATTAACCGTGAAATAAAGAATAACAGTAATCGCCAAAAAAATTGTGACCTTGGAAACCTTAATAAACAGGTTGAAGCGTCGGCAAAACAAATAAGCGCTATTGAAAAACTTAAAAGTTTAGGCGAATTTGATAAATTGAAAAAAGACTTAAAGGAAGTTGCAATTGCAAGATTAGAGTATCAAGACGATACTTTAACCGAACTTGCAGAAAGGCTTAATTTAAGTAAGAGTTGTTTAAATCACAGATTGAGAAAAATAGTTCACTTGGCAAGCGAACTTTAGGAGAGTTATGGCAGACTTTGTTCATTTACATTTACATACTGAATATAGCCTTTTAGATGGCGCTACAAGAATAGACAAGGTGTTTGATTCCTGCAAAAGAAAGGGTATGAAAGCGCTTGCTATTACCGACCACGGTAATATGTTTGGCACTATTTATTTTGCCGAACACGCAAAAAAAGCAGGTGTTCAAGCAATTATAGGTTGTGAGTTATACGCTTGTGAAGACCATTTAAAGCAAGAGCGCGAATATGACCATATCGTTTTGCTTTGCAAAAATAAAAAGGGTTATAAAAACCTTATTAAACTTGATTCAATTGCATTTGTTGATGGCTTTTACTATAAGCCAAGAATTGACTATAAATTATTAAAAGAACACGCCGAAGGTTTGGTGTGTTTATCGGGTTGCTTGCAAGGTAAGGTAAGTAAGTATTTAGTCCGTGGCGATTATGATAACGCAAAAAAATCGGCACTAATGCTTAAAGATATTTTTGGTGATGATTTTTATCTTGAAATACAAGACCACGGCATAGCCGAACAAAAAAGAATTAACCCACTTCTTATTAAACTTTCAAAAGAAACAGGTATTCCACTTGTTGCAACTAATGATGTGCACTATATTGAAAAAGAAGATAGCGAAGTGCAAGATGTTATTGCTTGCATAAGCACAAAGTCTACTATAGACGACCCAACGCGCTTTAAAATGGATACCGACCAAGCATACTTAAAAAGTCCCGAAGAAATGGCAGAACTTTTTTCGTATATTCCTGAGGCAATTGAAAACACCGTTAAAATTGCCGAAAAATGCGCCGAAGAAGAAGTGTTTGATTTAAACGCAAAATGTGAACCTATAAGAGATAACTCTCTAATTCCAGGATATGTTCCCGAAACTGGTCAAACTCCATATGAGTTTTTCCGTGAACTTGCCGAAAAAGGGTTAAGGGAAAGATACCCTGTTATTACTCAAGAAATTCGCGATAGGTTTGAATACGAACTTGAAACCATTAACGGAATGGGCTATACCGAATACTATCTTATAGTTTGGGACTTTATTAACTGGGCTAAAAAGCAAGGCATAAGCGTAGGCGCAGGCCGTGGTAGTGGTGTTTCAAGTATTATTGCATACTCTGTTGGCATAACTGATGTAGAGCCTTTGAAATACGATTTAGTATTTGAAAGATTTTTGAATAAAGAGCGCGTTAGTATGCCTGACTTTGATATAGACTTCCAAGACGATAGGCGTGGTGAAGTAGTGGAATATGTTCGCGAAAAATATGGCTATGACCGTGTTGCGCAAATCATTACTTTTGGCACGCTTGCAGGTAGAGTTGCCATTAAAGATGTAGGCAGAGTATACCGCGTTCCATATTCTGAAACCGATAAGGTTACAAAACTTATGGACGGTAAGAGTGGCATTGCCGAAAGTTTTGGTTTTAAAAAGAATAAAGATGGCGAAGATGTTAGCGTAAAAGAACTTAAAGAACTTTATGAAAGTGATGAAACTATTCGTAAAGTTGTTGATATGGCTATGCGTGTTGAAGATATGCCAAGGCAAACTGGTATGCACGCGGCAGGCGTAGTTATTTGTTCAAAAGTTATAAGCGATAATGTGCCATTGCAACGAAATGGTGATGATATAACCACTCAATTTAATATGAAAGTCGTTGAGCAACTTGGTATGCTTAAAATGGACTTTTTAGGACTTCGCACTCTAACCGATATTTCAAAGGCTATGCAATATATTCGCGAAGACTTTGGCGTTGAACTTGATTTCCATAAACTTGGCTATGAAGACCCCGAAGTTTATAAAATGATAGGTGATGGCGAAACTGATGCCGTGTTCCAACTTGAAAGTCCCGGTATGAAAAGGTTTATGCGCGACTTAAAGCCCTCTACCTTTGAAGATATTATCGCAGGTGTTTCAATGTATAGGCCAGGGCCTATGGATTCAATTCCAACCTATGTTAAATACAAACATAACCCTAACCTAATTGAATATAAACACCCATCATTAGAGCCTATTTTGAAAGCCACTTACGGTGTTATGATTTACCAAGAACAAGTTATGCAAATGTGCCAAACTATCGGTGGATTTTCACTTGGTCAATCTGATATTGTTCGTAGGGCAATGGGTAAAAAGAACGAAGCCGAAATGGCGCGCCAAAAGAAGATATTCATTGAGGGTGGTTTAAGTGAAAAAGGCGACCCAATACCAGGCGCAGTTAAAAACGGTGTTCCTTTAGAGATTGCAACCCAAGTATTTGATGAAATGGCAAACTTTGCTAAATATGCTTTCAACAAATCACACGCCGCAGCATATGCAGTTTTGGCATACCAAACGGCATACTTAAAGCACTACTATCCAGTAGAGTTTTTCACCGCAATCCTTAACAACCGTTTTGATAAGATTGAAGAACTTTCAAAATATTTAACCTACTTAAAAACCAAGAATATCGCGGTGTTGCCACCAGATATTAATAAGAGTAAGGCATACTTCTCTTGTGAAAACGGCGGTATTCGTTATGGATTAGTTGGCCTTAAAAATGTAGGGCTTGCTGTTATTAACGATATCGTTGCCGAAAGGAATAAAAATGGTGAGTTCACTTCTTTTGAAGATTTTATTAATAGGTGTATATCCCTTAACATTAACAAGCGATTAGTTGAAAGTTTAATACTTTCAGGTAGTTTTGAGTGCTTTAATGTTAACCGTAGAACACTTATGGAAATATATGCCGAATATATGGATAGGGTGTCGGCATCTAACAAAAAGAAGAGCGATATTCAATTAAGTTTCTTTGGAACTTTCCTTGAAGAAGATGAAGGCTTAAAACTTGAAATACCAACCGATATACCAGAGTATCCATCTAAAGAAAGGTTGTCGCTTGAAAAATCGGTGCTTGGAATATACCTTTCAGGTCACCCATTAACCGACTTTAAGAGCGCGTTTGATAAGTTTACCTTTAACACAAGTGTATTATCTTTCTATGAAGAAGATGACGAAGGCAATAAAACCTACACAGAGTTTAAAGAAAACGAAGTTGTTTCTATGGGTGGTATTATAACTGAGTTTAAGCGCCTTTCAACTAAGAGTGGCTCTACAATGGCGTTTATGACGGTTGAAGATATCTATGGGCAAATTGAAGTTATAGTGTTCCCAAAAGTGTATGATGTAGCAAGGGGATTTTTAACTGAAGAACAAACTGTAAAGGTTGTTGGTAAACTTCAACTTAAAGACGGTAAGCCACAAATTATTGCCGAAACTATTGAAAAACTGGAAGTTATTGAAGAAGAAAAGGTTGAAAGAGAGTTTTTGGGTTTAATTCTTCCAGATGATAAAATAGGTGAGCAAGATACAGTTTTAGATATATTACAAAGTTACCCAGGCGATATAAAGGTAATTCTTGCAATGCAAAACAAGAAATACGATACTAAACTTTCTATTCGCAAGTGCGAAGGTTTATTATCTGAACTAAAAAGCATATTTAACGATAACGAAATAATATTTTTTAAGAAAAAATGTTAAAAGTCTGTTAAAATGGTAGAAAATTGCTTTATTATATGATAAAATAACAAATAGCATATGAAATGCAAAGGAGACATATATGAATAAAATCGCAGTCTTAACCAGTGGTGGCGACGCACCTGGTATGAACGCCGCAATTCGTGCGGTGGTTAGAACGGCAAGATTTTACGGTATGCAAGTTTACGGAATTGAAAGGGGTTGGGACGGACTTATTAAAGGTCAAATCACCGAACTTCAAAACCGTTCAGTAAGCGATATGGTGCAAAGGGGTGGAACTTTCCTAAAAACTGCAAGATGCCCAGAGTTTGTAACATATGAAGGTCAACAAAAAGCAGCACAAACCCTTGAAGCATTTGGCATTGAAGGTGTTGTGGTTATCGGTGGCGATGGAACTTTCCGTGGTGCTAAAGATTTAAGCGATAACTTTGGTATTAAGTGTATGGGTATTCCAGGCACTATTGATAATGACCTTGCTTATACCGATTATACTTTAGGTTTTGATACTGCAGTAAACACAGTTTTATCTGCAATAAATAATCTTCGCGACACTATGCAATCGCACGACCGTGTTAGTTTAGTAGAAGTTATGGGTAGGCATTGTGGCGATATCGCGCTCTATTCTGCAATTGCAGGTGGCGCTGAATATATATTAGTTCCCGAACTTCCTTACGATTTAGATGAAATTGCAAGGTCGCTTGTAAAAAGTAAACTTCGTGGCAAAACATCTAATATGATAGTTTTAGCAGAGGGCGCAGGCAATCGTGATGAAATCGTTAAATACTTAAACGAACACGCAGGTGTTAATATTAAAATTACCCACTTAGGTCATGTTCAACGCGGTGGCTCTCCAACTATGGCAGATAGAATACTTGCAACAAGGCTTGCAGTTAAAGCAGTTGAAATGATTAAAGATGAAACAACCGTTTCAAGCGCTATGGGTATTAAGGGCAATAAGATTATTGCCGTTCCTTTTGATGAAGTGTTCAAGGCGAAGAGAACCTTTGACGAGGAATTGTATTCGGCTCAAAATATTTTAAGAAAATAAAAAATAAAAATACATTAGGAGAAATTATTATGAAAGGCTTAAAAGGTGCACTTATGTTTGCTCAATCGGGCGGACCTACTTCAGTTATTAACGCAAGCGCAGCAGGCGTATTTATTGAAGGACTTGAAAGCGACGCAATCACCGCCGTTTATGGCGCAGCACACGGTATTAGGGGTATTTTAGATGAAGAGTTCTATGATATCGGCAAGGAAGATAAAAAAGAACTTGAACTCTTAAAAAACACACCTTCTTCGGCTATGGGTTCTGTAAGATACAAACTCAAAGATGCTGATGTTGACGATACCGATTATAAGAGACTTTTAGAAGTATTCAAAAAGTATAATGTTCGTTTCTTCTTCTATAACGGCGGAAACGACAGTATGGATACTTGTAACAAAATTAGTAAGTATATGGCTAAATCTGGCTACGATATCAATGTTATCGGCGTTCCAAAAACTATTGATAACGACCTTTATGGAACTGACCACTGTCCAGGTTTTGCTTCGGCTGCTAAATACATTGCAACTTCTATTATGGAAATCAACCTTGATGCAAAAGTTTACGACACTCCTATGGTTTGCGTAATTGAATGTATGGGTAGAAACGCTGGTTGGCTTACTGCTGCCGCTGCTCTTGCTAACTACAAGGGATTAGGCGCAGACCTTATTTATCTTCCTGAAGTTGACTTTGATGCAGATAAGTTTGTTGAAGATGTTAAAGCAGTTTGCGCTAAAAACAACAATAAGTGTATCGCAGTTGTAAGTGAAGGTATTCACGATAAAAACGGCACTCTTATTTGTGAAGCGCTTGGCGAAACTGCTGCAAGAGATAGTTTTGGTCACGCTCAACTTGGTGGTGTTGCTTCTCAACTTGCTAACCTTATCAAGGCAAAAACTGGCTACAAGACCCGTGGCATTGAACTTTCATTAATGCAAAGATGTGGTGCTCACTGCGCATCTGGAACTGACATTGAAGAAACCTTCAAGGCAGGCCGTGAAGCAGTTAAGGCTGCAGTTAATGGTGAAACTGATAAAATGGTTTGCTATGCAAGAAAAGATGGTGATGTTTACGAATGTGAATACAAACTTCTTCCATTAGAACTTGCTGCTAACACCGAAAAAACCGTTCCACTTGAATGGATTATCAACAACGGCACCGGTATTAGCGAAGAATTCGTTAAGTATGCACTTCCTTTAATCCAAGGCGAACCCAACATGCTCAAAGAAGATGGACTTCCAAGGTTTGCTAAACTCAAAAAAGTTCTTGTTGAAAAGAAATAATCTTTCATAAAATATTAATGCCCGAAAGCATTTTGCTTTCGGGCATTTTGTTTTAATATAAAATATTTAAAAAGTCCTTGAATATTCAAGGACTTTTTAATAATCTTCTAAACCCAAAATATAATCAGCAGAAACTTTAAAAGTTTTTGCTATTAATTTTATTTGCAAAGCGCCAGGAACACTTTTTCCCTTTTCCCATAAAGAAACATTATCTTGAGAAACATTAAGTAGTTTTCCAAATTGAGATTGTGTTAAATTGTTTTCTAATCTTATTTCTTTAATCCTTATAGATATAATTTCCATATTTTATATAATACTATAAATGCTCGTAAATTGCTTTACATACGAGAATTACTCGTATTATAATTTATTTTGTCTAAAAATATAATTGTTATTCGTCGAATTAGGAAAATAGTGAAAGAAATAGGGGATTATAAATGGCATCAGTATTTGTTGGAATAGGTTTATTGTTGCCTACTTGCGCGCTATGTGTTGGCTCGTTTTTTTTGATATTTAATCCTATGATTATTTATGGGGTTATGAAGTATGGGTGGGTAATAGCAATATTTGTTTGCATATCTGCGATAATACTTTTTTTTGCTATAAGAAATATCATAAACTTAGATTATTTTATTTTATCAATAATAAGCATAGCAATTTTAACAGTTTCAGTTGGTGGAATGATTTTTGGTATGGTTTCCCCACAAAAAACAATAATCACCGTTAATAGCGTAGAAGATTTTAAGTCACTTGATAATGTTCAAGATATCAATAAATATAGAATTACAATAAAAAGCGATTTAGATTTTGGTGGGGAGTTAATTTCACTTGGCGATTACTTTAATAGCGAAATAAAGTTTAACTACCACACTATCTCTAATTTTGCTGTTGAAAATGGGCTTTTTGATGAGTTTGAAGGCAAAATATCTAATGTTACTTTTGATAATGTTAAGATTTATTACTATGAATATTATGATGAATATTTTGAAAATCGTAGCCCTGAGCAAATTTTAATTTCTAAAGAAGGAATGGGCGAGCTTTCAAATGTTAAAGTAACAAACCACAATTTTGAATATATGAAAAGCAGTTATGATTCTGGCTGTGGTTGTAGCAATATAGCTATGTATATTTTTCCAATATTATTTATTGGTGGGGGTTTGTTTTATGGTTTTGCAAAAATTATGGGCTGGACAAACGAATAAATTATATAAGGAGTGAAAATGAAAAACTTATTAAAAAAACTTACCGTATTGTTAGCATTATTAATTTGTTGTTCTTCAACACTTTTCGCTTGTGGTGATGATGAAGATGACTGGAACTCAGATGCAACCTACACCATACAATACGCGTTAGATGAGGGCACTAAAACTATAACTGTAAAAAATGGCGAACTTTATTCAATGGAAAGTATCCCCATTAAAACAGGCTATGATTTTAAAGGCTTGTTTGACGCAAGCGTTGGTGGAACAAAATTTGTTGATAGTTCAGGGTTATCACTTTCGGCTTTTACCGATAAAAAGAATATGGTTTTATACCCACAATGGGAGCCAAAGGTTTATAACATTATTTTAGATTATCAAGGTGCGCCTGTAACTGATGTAAGAAGTATAGAAGTTGCCTACGATTCACAACTTCCAGAACTACCTTTAGGTCTATCAATTGAAAATAAAAACTTTAAAGGTTGGTTTACTGAAACAAACCGTGGTGGCGAACAAATAGCAGATGAATACGGCGTGTTGCCTGCAAAAAATATTTTTAATGAAAATACTTTTACTTTACCTACTCAAGATAATAGGGTTTATCTTTACGCAGGTTTCCAAGGACAAATGTATAATGTTACCTTATATTTTGATTCTGGCAACACTTTTGAAGAAGTATCTATTGAATACGGCACTTATGCAAAAGATATAGTTTGCGAAACAAGAATAGGTGGCAAGGCAGTATATTCTTGGACTAAAACCGAAGGCAGTTCAACCCCTTTCACTGGTAAAATTACTGGCGAAACAATTTTATATGCTTTAGAGTTTGCGCCAGTTATTGATTTTAACACAAATGGTGGCAAACAAATAAATCCACTTGTAAATAAAGCAGGTAACGAAATAGAATTACCCACCCCAGAACGCACTAATTATGTATTTAATGGTTGGAAAGATGAAGGTGGTAACACCGTTAATTATACCACAATGCCTACTAATAGTGTAACCTTAACTGCACAATGGAAACCAACTATTACTTTTGATTCGCGTGGTGGAACTGAAGTATCATATATAGCACAAGAAACTGGCTCGGCAGTAACCTTGCCATCGCCAACAAAAAGTGGCTTTATTTTTGCAGGCTGGTATACCCAAACTAGCGAAAAATACACTTCAACCTCAATGCCTCAAGCAAGCATTAAACTTTACGCAAAATGGTATAAGATAGTAGAATGCAAATATTCAATAGTTGATGATAGTGGTTCGTGGGATGTTGGATATAAATCTTCACCGAGTATGTCTAATAGTTCTTACGCGGTTGGGTATCAAGTTCTTGATTTAACAGAATTGTATAGTAAAGGTGTTAGAACGGTAGATATAACTGTTCACTATAAATCAAGCCATGGTTCCCAAAACCATATAAACTATATGTCGTGGTATTCTACAACAACAGCAAGCAGTGCTTATTTGGTTTGGGAGTTTAGTGAAAAACAAATGCAATCAGGAACTTGGCAATCAAACTCTCGTAATAAAACGATTAACCTTAATGGACCAAAAATTTATATTTGTGGCTATAGTTCATATTGTTATTATGCATATTTCACCGATGTGTGGGTAGAAGTATCATATCCTGATACAAGCGCGTTATTTTAATTATATATAAAACAAAAGAATAAGGAGTAAAAAAGGATGAAAAAGTTTATTCTAACAATTTTAAGTTTAGGGTGCTTATTGGCTTTGGTGTTTGGGCTTAATGCTTGTAGTTGTGGCTCATCTTTAGTAAAGCCAGAAAACATTCAATATGATGGAACTGTTATTACCTGGAATAAGGTTGAACTTGCCGAGTATTATAATGTTTCAATAAACGGTGGCGAAAAGCAACGCGTTAATTCTAATGTGTTTTCTTATAATGCTAATGGGCAAGATTTTGAAGTAACGGTAGGGGCAGTAAATGCTGCAACTGAACTTGAAGAAAGTAAAACTTTCCGTGCGTTATCTACTATAACTCAAATTAATGCTGATATAGACGGCACGCTTTCTTGGGATGCAATAAACGGTGCAACTGGTTATAAAATAAGTGTTAACGGAACCGTTGTGTCTGAAGAAGTTATGGGAACAAGTTATAACGGATTAGTAGCAGGTAGTAATAGGGTAAAAGTAAAACCTGTTGTATCTGGTGATGATAGTTACTATGCATTATGGAGCGCAGAAAAAAGTGTTTATATAAACGCCACTCCATTATCGCTTAAATATGATGGCGAAAAAATCAGTTGGACAGGAAACTCTCAAAAATATGAAATTAATATTAATGGGCAAAAAGAAGAAATTACAGGAACTCAATATTATTATGATGCAAATAGCAGCGATTTTGCAGTAGAAGTTAAGGCCGTTGGTAACCATACAACTACTTTTGATTCAAAAGTTATTGCAAAAGAGTTTCATTATTTGCCAAATGTAACTAATTTAGTAATGACTGATGGTATTTTGTCTTGGGATGAAGTTGTTGGTGCAACTGAATATAAAATTAAAATAAACAATGTTGTTCAAAACGATAAAATAACCGAAGAAAAGTTTGAAAACCTTAATTCTGGTGTGTCTTTAGATGTATCGTTATTGCCATATGCAGGGGAAGATTATTTCTCGGTATGGTCAGAAGTTAAAACCATTTATATTTTAGAATCTCCCGTTCTTAACTGGAATGCTGATTTAGAACTTGATGGCGAAGCAAATAATAACTTAATTTGGAATGCTGTAAACGGTGCAGTAGGATACACCGTTGAAGTAACTAAAAATGGTCAATCATCAGTTCAATCATTTGGCGCGGCACAAAGTTCATTTGCACACGCTTATGCAGAAGAAGGAACTTACACCGTTAGAGTAAAAAGCGTTGCCGAAAATGATGGAACTTATTATGATTCTAAATATTCGTCAGTTTTAACCATTGAAAGGCTTGCAGCGCCTAAGGCAGCAACTAACAATTATATTAGAAGTGAACAAAGTAATATTGCAGCAGGATTTACCGTTAATTATCAAGCAGTTTCTAATGCAACTGGATATCAACTTTATAAAGATGGAGTATTATTACAAGGTTTATATACTACTGCGTTATCTATTACAGATAGAAATGTCGCTGATAATGGTATATCTGCTCAACAAGAATACAATTACTATATAAAGAGTATGGGTGGGGTGAAAACGATTTCTGGAAAGAAATATGTAACTTTACCTTGCTTAACTGAAAAGGCTTTAGCATTTAAAATAACTGTTCAAGCAATGCCTACGGGTCTTGAGATGTCGGGCTACAACGCGCAATGGAATCCTGTGGCAGGGCATAATGGATATGCCGTTAAATATTCTGGAACTAATGTTACTTCAAGTGTAGAGAGTTGTGATTTATCTACATTAAGGGCTGGAACT
>JAFTSI010000035.1 GCA_017467345.1 Clostridia bacterium | reverse complement strand
CTTGGGAACTTGTGCAATACCCTTAATTGCTTGAATAGTTGAACTGCAAGGTTTACTACTTGTTCGGTGTGCGGAATATTGCATCCATAAAACTCTGCAATGGTGCTTAAACTATGCGTCATTACATCACTTATTGGTTTATCAAGCGTGCTTGATACTGCGTAGTTATATAGTAAGCCTGTTCTTAATCCACTACCACTAATTACTATATCGCCAAGACCTGTATACTTTTTGAAAGCGGCTATCGCCGATAATGCGCTTGGAAGTATATCTACACGCTCACCCGATAAACCTTTAATCTTTTTCTTACTGTCAAGTTCTAAGCCTTTAAGTAAATCGTATACATGGTTAAAGTCAAGTTCGTTAACCGTGTAGTTATGTATAGTTTTTAATGGGTATTTTTTCATTATTTTGGTGATACGGCAAATGTTCCTAAACGAACCACCTACACCTATAATTTGAGTTTCTGGGTCAAGTTCATTTAGCCACTCTATACCCCTTAATTGTTCGGTTACAAATTCTTCAATTTTTTCTGCTTGTTGTTGGGGAGAAAGCCCATCACCTGCAAAAAGTTCGGTAAGTGTTATTGCACCAAATGGCAAGGTTGCGTGATTTAAGAGCATTCTTCTGTTATAGTGAACGATTTTTGTGCTACCACCACCGATTTCAAGGATTATTCCTTTAGGAATATCCATAGTGTTTATAACACCCCTATAAACATACATTGCTTCTTCTTCAGCAGTTAAAACCCTAATCTTTAATCCACAAGTTGCCGAAACTTCGTCTAAAAAACTTCTTTGGTTTTTTGCCCTACGAACGGCTGCCGTTGCCACGGTGATAATTTTTTCTACACCGTTTGCGTCACATAGCCTTCTAAACATTTTTAGAGTTTTTATAGTGCGTTGAATACGGGCGGGTTTCAAAAACCCGTCTCTTTCCATACCTTCACCTAATCTTGGTGCTTCTTTAAGTTGGTCTACAATCTGGAAATGCCCACTCTCTTTTACCTCAACTAAAAGCAAGCGGACTGTATTTGAGCCTAAATCTATAATTGCAATTTTTTCCATTTCTACTCCACCCTGTAATTTTGTAGTCTACGGCAATTATAACACAAGATATTCCGTTTGTATAGACCCTTTTTTAATTTTGTGCAATTTTTTTATATATTGTTAATTTTAATTAAAATTAAAATGGTTTTTCGTTAGTTTTTTGAGTGCTTTTTCGCAATTTTTTAACGGTTTATGTCAATAAAAAAGGCAAAACTATGCACAAATTATTTTTGGGTTTTGTTGTGCATTTTGCCTAATTTCTTTACTCTTTTTGTTTGAGTGCAGAAAGGAATTGAAACACCGATAAAATTAATAAAAATCCACCGAAAAATCGCCTTAAAAGTTCGCCACCGATTGCGTTTGCTATATAGCAACCTACTATACAAGTTGCAATGCCTGGTAAAACTATGAACAACACCTTATCAAACCTAACGAATTTGTTTTTTAAGTGCATTATTAATGCGACTATTGCCATAGGTATAAAACTTATTAAATTAACTGCTTGAGCCGTGTGTTGACCTACCTTATAAAATATGGAAAGTAGCGGTATTAAAACTGTTCCGCCACCCATACCCATTCCACCTAAAATGCCAGACAACGCGCCTGCTAAAACGAACCATAAATATTGCATAAATCCCCCTTAAAAAAATAGCATTTTTGCGCCTGCAACTGCCATTGCGATTGAAAATATTAGTGTTACCCATTTTGATGAGAGTTTTTTTAGCAAAAATGCGCCCAAAACCCCACCTGCCACTACACCAAGAGTTACTGGCAAAGCCAAGTTCCATTGTAAATTGCCAAAGGCAAGGTAAAATAGTCCACTTGTTATTGATAATGGCAAAATTATTAAAATTGCCGTTGCGTGAGATTGTTTTGGTGAGTGGTTTAAGAGTTTATTTAGCATTGGAACTACTATCATTCCACCACCGCCACCAAATAGTCCGTTGATTAGCCCTGTTATTATTCCACAAAATACTGCGATAGGCTTATCGTGAGTGGCTAAAAAGTTATTAAACTTTTTGCTAAAAGTGTTTGATTTTTTGGTTTTTTGATTTTCCATACGATTAGTTTAGGTAATTTTGGTTTTTTTAGGTAAAAAGTTTTAAATTTTTTTGGGTAATATAACTGTTTAAGGTTGATTTTTAAATAAAAATCTTATATAATAGACAAGTGTTTTGGTTTTAATGCGATTTTTCGCTTTATTTTCCACAAACATTTAACTGAACAATAACTTTCAAAGGTGAACTATGGCAACAAATATGTTTAGCAAAATCAAAAACAGAATATTGCTTATTCTTTTAGCGGTGCTTTTTGCGTGCACTTCGGCATTCTTTTTGACTGCTTGTGGCGACGACGAAAGCGAATTTACCGAAAAAGATTATTCTTATGAGTGGACTGACGAAGCCAAGATTGTAAACGGTTCGTTTGAGTTCGGCACTAACGGTGTTACTTTGGACCAATATCCTTATAACTCTGCAAGCAACTGGTCGTTATCAGTTGACAATGCCGCTCAAACTTCGCTTATTACTTCTGGTATCGTTAACACCAAAACCGAAGCGTGGACAAAATTGCTTTCTAATCTTTACGACGATAGCGATTTTATTGCCTATGCTGAAAAGAAGTGGGATTTTAAAGTAAGTGATGTTAAGTCGGCTAACTCAGGTTGGACTGATGAACAAGTTAAAAACCACATCATTGAAACCTACCTTAACGAAACTAACTTTGCTAACCCCAAAGCACCTGTTGGCGCTGATGGCAGTAAGGTTTATATGCTTAACAACTACCCCAGCGTTACTAACCTTGGTGGTATTGGACAAGGCACGGCGCAAAAACTTGTTTCTTCTACTTCTATCGCTTTAGAAAAAGGTTCGTTTGGCAAAATTACTGTTTTTGTTCAAACAAGAAACATTGCTCATTTTGGCACGGCAAGTGATTTAGGTGCAAACATTAGGCTTTCAAACACAGTTTCAACCACCAAACAAGCAGATTATAGAATTAGTGGTATTAACACCGAAACAAGTGGTGTTGCTGTTGATGCTAACGGTTGGGCTAAATATGAAATATTCGTTAAGGCTGACGATTTTGTTGACTGCTCTGTAATTGTTGAAGTTGGTTTAGGCTACGGCAACGGTGCGGCTAACAAGGCTAAAGATTACTGCGAAGGAACTGTTTACTTTGACGATATCACCTTTGAAGAAATAGAAAAAACCGATTATGACAATGCTATCACTAACGGCGCAGTTGAAAATGTTTTTGAATATGAAGTTGCTCCTGAAGATGCTTTAGAAGTTGTAGCAGGAACTCAAACGGCTTTCGTTTACTCAATGGACTTAAACAAATCAATTGATACCTACGCAAGCACTTTCTATTCTCAATTAAACCCTGCTATCGTTAACGGTAGTTTAACCTTAGGTAGTGATGGAACTACCACCAAGGGTTCTGGAACACTTACCAAAGATTACACAGGCGAAACTTGTGATTACTCTAATTACTTAATGAACGCCGAAGTTACCGGTGCAAGTTATACCATTAGATTTGGTAGTTATGATGCGCCTGTTATGGTTGTTAAGCCAGAATCTTATGCTAATGTAGTTTTCTACTTAAAGGCTGACCTTGGCGAATTCAATAAAAAATCAATTACCGTTTTGGCTTATGATGTAAACCACGATTTAGTTACTGGTGATTATGCTTATGCTAAAGCACCAAGAATTACCATTAACCCCACCTATGATGAAGACTGGGTTAAGGTTTCATTTACCCTTTCTAACAACTTCCCCGAAAAAGATGTTGATGGAAAGTATGCAGATGTAGAACACGCATTCTTCTTTGAAATTGTTGTTGGTCCTACCGATATTTTATCTACCACGGCAAACTCTGATTTTGTAACTGGTAATGTTTTAGTTACTCTTCCTGAAATTGCAACTGGCAAATCATACAACTTCCAAAGAGAAAATTATGTAAGCGCAACTACTTCTGCGGGCAATTCTTACTACACCGATTACGATATTAAAGAAGAATTACCTGAAAATAGAACCGACTTTAACAGTTACTATTCGCTTGCTTATAGCGTTTCTGATGCTAAAGAAGCATTGTTCTCTGCTTACCTTTTAGACTGGACCGAAAAAGACGATTCAGTTGCCTATGCAATGAATGTTTCGCCAAGCGCTATCGGTTCAATTCTTCACGGACCTGCTAATATTGATGGTTTTACTGGCGTTTCTTCTAACCACGGCTATATCAATTCTGAAAGCACTAATTTCGTTGTTAACGATAGATGTGGAAACGGAACTACTGACGGTATGGCTGGTGTTATTAATACCAAGTATGTTGGCTCTTACAACAACGCGTCGCTTATTAGTTCGGCATTAAACCACACAGGTAGCAAAGATGCTCAACCTTTAATGATTTATAACGCAACTGCTAATGCTTATGGATTTATAGGCGAATCACTTCCCCTTTCTGCCAACAGTTCAATGCAAATTTCTGTTAAAGTTAGGGTTGTAGGTGTTGCAAGCGCGTATATCTATTTAGTTGATACTTCAAGCGATACCAAAAAGGTTATGTCTATTGAAGTTCCTGTTAATACTGATGGAACAAGTTATTTAACTGGCGACGATATTCAAACCAAAACTGGAACTATGATGTTCAAAGTTAAGAGTGGTATGATGCGTGCTGATGAAGATGGTTGGGTTACCGTTAACTTCTATATTGCTGCTGGCAACCAAAGCAAAAACTTCCGTTTAGAACTTTGGAACGGTGCAAGAGATGGTAGCGACAATTCGCAAGGCTTTGTATTCTTTGATGAAGTTATTACTTCTGGCGCGTTTACCGAATCAACAAGCACCAACTACTTGCTTGCATTTACCGAAGGCGTATTACTTGATGCTACTATTTACGATAAGGGTGTTGTAAACGAATCACTCTTACACAAGCGCGAACTTAGCGAAACCGAAGTTGAGTATAACAACGATAGCGACCGTAAGAACGCGGCAGTTGCTTACCCTGCTAAATATGTTTGGGTTAAAACTCCTACCGTTGCTTACGCTATATTTAATTCGTTAGAATACGACGAAGTTGACCCATATGCAAGCGAAACCGAAGAAGACACCGAAGAAAAAGGTTGCGCTGCTGAAACCGACCCTGCTACTTTCTGGATGCAATTCTCTTCTATCCTACTTGGCGTAGCACTTGTGTTTGCTCTTGTTGCTCTTATCATTAAGGGTGTTATCAATAGAAAGAAAGCAAATGCTAATGATGCTAAATCACACTATAATGTTTCAAGTAGATATAAAGCATTGAAAGATAAGAAAGATAAAGCACAAGAACAAGTTGAAACTGAAACCGAAGAAGAAACCGAAGTTGAAACGGTTGAAGAAGAAACTGCAACCGAAACCGAAGAAAACACCGAAAACGCTGAACAAGAAAGCGAAAGCACACTTGATGAATATGTTTATGGTGATGTTCAAGACTTTGGTAGCGACAACGATATTAAAGAATAATTAAATCATTAAAAAGCCCTGCCTTTTTATGCGGGGCTTTTTGTATACAAAAATATTTATCGCGCATATTATAATTGTATGAAAACTATTGTTTTAACTGGTGGTGGTTCGGCTGGGCATGTTTCCCCTCACCTTACTCTTTTGCCCTTTTTAAAAAATGATTTCAAAAACATTTATTATATAGGTAGCGATAAAGGTATTGAACGGAATATCATTGAAAAAACCGATATTCCTTATTATAGTGTTGACTGCGCTAAACTTAATAGAGAGTTTACATTTAAGAACTTTAAAATGCCGTTTACCGTGCTTAAAGGTATTCGCCAAGCCGAAAAATTGCTCAAAAAGTTAAAGCCTGATGTTATTTTTTCTAAGGGTGGATATGTTTCGCTTCCAACGGTTATTGCAGGATATAACAAAAAAATACCTGTAATTTCACACGAAAGCGATTTGAGTGTGGGGCTTGCTAATAAAATTGCATCAAGGTTTTCTAAAAAGGTTTTAACCACCTTTCCTGAAACTGCTAAAAAAATTAAAAATGGTTTATATGTTGGCTCGCCTATAAAACCTGTTAAAAATTATGCGCGTGATAGTTTGTTAAAAGAGTTTAATTTTAGTGGCAAAAAGCCTATTTTATTAGTTATAGGTGGTAGTTTAGGGGCAAAAGCGATTAATGACGCAGTAAGACTTGCACTCCCTACACTTACCGAAAAGTTTGATATTTTGCATATTTGTGGAAAAGGTAATATTGAAAACGGCTTACAAAACAAAAGTTATATTCAATTAGAGTGGACTGATAAAATTGAAAAGGCATTTTCTATTGCAGATGTTTGTATTTCAAGGGCAGGCGCAAACTCTGTTTTAGAACTATTAGCCTACAAGTTGCCAAGCATTTTAATACCATTGCCTTGCGTGGCTTCGCGTGGCGACCAAATATTAAATGCCGAATATTTCTATAAAAAAGGGTTAGTGTATCTTCTTAAACAAGAACTACTAACCCCATCATCATTAAGCCTTGCAGTAAACTCTGCATACGCTAATAGACTTAATATTAAAAAATCATTAGAAAATTGTGAGTTTTCAGATAAAAGCAGAGAGATTTCACGAATTATTTGCGACTACGCAATGTAGTTTGCTTTCACGGATTTTTGCAATTTCTTTTAATCCTAAAAATCCACTAAAATATTCGTGTAGTTCACTTTTAACTTCTACTTCAATTTTTTCGTTTTGGCTTGCAATATACATATTGCCAAGCCTTTTTAATTTTATTCCATTATTTGGCTTTACTTCTTTTTTGAAAAATGTTTTTATAATTTTATTAATCATATCTTTTCCCCTTTTTTCTTTATCATAGCAAGTGTTTTTGACATATGCTTGTCATAAAGTAATAATTTTTTTAAATTACTTGACAAATGGGTGTCGTGATAATAAAATATGAGAAAAGGAGTGATTATATTATGAAATTTGAAATAATGATTTCTATTTTAATGGAACTTTTAGGGAAAAAATGTGTTAAGGCAAAGTATCTTGCCGAAAAATACGAAGTTTGTGAAAGAAGTATTTATAGGTATATTGATGCGCTTGACGCGGCGCATGTTCCAGTTACTACCGTGCGTGGTAAAAACGGTGGTTTTTCGCTCATTGATACATATAAACTCCCTTCAACTTTTATGACGGTTAAAGAGTTTGAATCTACCATTAATGCACTATCGGCTATTTGCGAAGGTGTGCCTAACAAGGTTTTAGAAAATGCGCTTATTAAACTTAAAGCCGTTGTTAAAAAGGAATATAGTGGTTTTGATGTTAAAAGCGGTAATTTGATTATTGATGGTGGATCTTGGGGGGACACCGTTGGCTACAAGAACAAACTTAAAATATTGCAACAATGCGTTGACAACCAGTTAGTGCTTAAAATTAAGTATCACGATAGAAACGGTAGTGTTAGCGATAGAGATATTGAGCCACACTTTATTGTTTTTAAGCAAGGGCTTTGGTATACTTATGCTTATTGTAGGCTTAGAGAGGAGTTTAGGTTCTTCAAAACTGGTAGAATTGAACAAGCACTAATAACAAACGAAAAATTCGTTAAAAAGCCCCTTTCTGCCACCGATTTACCTTTTGATACTTGGCACGAACAGGCTAATGCCGAAAAGGTGGTTTTAGAAGTTAGCCCTGAAAAGGTTAGTGATGTTGAAGAATGGCTTGGTGTTGAAAATGTTTCAAGGGAAAACGGAAAGTTTATTGCACGCGCAACACTTTCTTTTGATGATGGGCTTGTTAGTAAAATTATGAGTTATGGAAATGGACTTAAAGTTTTAGAGCCACAAATACTTATTGATAAGCAAGTTGAGTTTGCCAAAGGAATACTTGATAGTTATAAAGAAGTTTAATTTAAAAATTAAAGCCCCACCGAATTAGTATTCGGTGGGGCTTTTTATTATAAAATTATAAAGTTTTACGGTCAACAAAAGCGCGCGCTAAACTTACTTCATCTGCATATTCAAGGTCGGTTCCAACAGGTATGCCGTGGGCAAGCCTTGACACCTTTATTCCAAGTGGCTTTACAAGGCTTGTGATATACATTGCCGTTGCTTCGCCTTCTACATCTGGGTTAGTTGCCATTATTACTTCTTTTACGCCACCTTTTGCTATGCGCTCTAATAAGCCCTTAATATTGATATCGTTTGGACCTATTCCATCAAGTGGCGAAATTGTGCCGTGTAATACATGATATACGCCATCAAATTCGTTTAATTTTTCAATTGCGATTACATCTTTTGGCTCTTTAACCACACAAATTACATCAGCAGGGCGATTTTTGCATACATCACAAACATCACTTTCGCTAAAATTACCACAAATGGTGCAATACTTTACTTGCTTTTTAACATTTAGTATGGCGTTAGCAAAGTCTTGCGCTTCGCTTTCAGTCATATTGATTATTTTATAGGCGTAGCGCTGAGCCGTTTTTGCGCCTACACCTGGTAGTTTAGTAAACTCATTTATAAGTTTACCGATTGGCTCTATAAATACTTTCATTTTTATTCCTTAAAATCCAAGTTTTGCGTATGCGCCCATTTTTTCTTGATAGAGTTTATCGGCTTTTGCTTGCGCGTCGTTAATTGCAACGATTATTAAATCTTCAAGCATAGTCATATCGTCAACATCTACTGCATCTGGAGAAATGCTAATTGAAAGAACTTCTTTTTTGCCGTTCATTACTACCTTTACTAAACCTGCGCTTGCAACACCTTCAATTTCTGCTTCTTCAAGTTCGGCTTGTGCTTTTTGCATTTCTTCTTGCATTTTTTGTGCTTGTTTCATTAAGTTTTGCATTTGGTTTCCACCACCAAATCCACCAAATCCACCGCCGTAGCCACCTCTATATCCTGCCATTTTTCTATTCTCCTTTTAATCTTTTATAATTACTATATCACTACCGAAAATCTTTTTTATTCTTTCGGTTTCTTCATCAATTTTGTCAAGTTTTTTGCCTTCATCTGATTTTTTTACCTGCAATTCAAAAGGCAAATAACACGATAACGCTTCTTCAATATTTTCACGGTTATCTACTCTATCAATTATTTCATCATCACCTTCGTTTATTGTTAAAAGCACTAATACATTGCCCCTAACTTCTACCTTTACCGATTGCATTACATGCCAAAGCATTTCGTGACCGTGGTGGCGAAGATTTGATAAAAGTTTACCCTTTATTTCATCTACACTTACTGAAAATATTGCCTTGCGTTCTTCTTTAACTTCTTTTACTTCTTCTTTTATAGGCTTTTCTTCTGCCTTTATAGGTTCAACAGTTTTAATTTCAACTTGTGGCGCGCTTTCGGTTATAACCTTTACACCCTTTTCAAGTTTATTTTCTAAATCTTTTATTCTGCCAAGAAGTGCATTAATATCAAAATCTTCATCAGGACAAGTGCATTTAACCGCCGCCGTTTCAAATATAATTCTTGGGCGATTTGAGTATTTTAGGTTGTTTTCTGCTTCGGCAAAAACAGTTAAAATACGCAAAAGCCTACTTTCGTTAGTGAGTTCGGCAAGTGAACTTATACGATTAAACTTATCTTCGGGAAGTTTTAGCATTGCGTTTGCATTTGCGCAAGACTTTACTACCAAAATGTTTCTTATATACGAAGTTATATCTTTGATTAATACGCCTGCGCTTTTGCCAAGCGCGAAAGTTTCGTTTATTTTTTCAAGAACTTTGCCAGTTTGTCCGTTAATTATTGCATACACAAACTCATATAAAACATTTTCGTTGCAAGACCCTAAAATGTTTACAACATCATCATAGGTGAGTTCGCCCGTGCCGTAAGATAATGCCGTGTCGGCGATTGAAAGGGCATCTCTCATACTACCTTCGCCCGCGCTTGCTATTAGGTTTACTGCTTCGGGTTGGTATTTCTTGCCTTCGCCATCATATATAGATGCTATTACTGATGCTATTTTTTCGGTGGATATGAGTTTGAAATCAAAACGCATACACCTTGAAAGTATGGTTGCAGGGATTTTATGCGCTTCGGTAGTGGCAAGTATGAACACTACATGTTTAGGGGGTTCTTCTAATGTTTTAAGTAGCGCATTAAATGCTGCGCCCGTTAACATATGCACTTCGTCAATAATATAAACTTTATACCTACACGATACTGGTGGGTATTGAACATTTTCGCGAAGTTCCCTTATTTCGTTTACACCGTTATTTGACGCTGCGTCAATTTCAACGATATCAATATTAGATGGGTCTGAAAGGGCGATACACGACGCGCATTTGCCACAAGGTGAACCGTTTACTGGGTTTTCACAGTTGATGGCTTTTGAGAAGATTTTCGCAAGCGAAGTTTTTCCCGTGCCTCTTGTGCCCGTGAATAGATAGGCGTGCCCTATTCTATTAGTTGTTATTTGGTTTGTTAATGTTTTTACTATATGGTCTTGACCGATTACTTTTTCAAAAGTGGTTGGTCTATAGCGCCTATATAAAGCGACAAACGACATTTTATTCCCCTTTGCTTACTAATGACTTTAATTTTTTTCTACTGCGCTGTATTGCGTTGTCAATATCTTTTTTTGATTTATTAAGTATTTTGGCAATCTCTAAATATGAATAGCCTTTTAAGCGATATTGAAATATTTCGTATTCTAAACTACTCAATTTCTTTTTTATTTCTAATTCGCTTTCTGCATTTATATACTCAACTTCTGGAGTGATGAGTGTTGCTACAAGTTTTGAGTTATCTATCTCATCAAGTTTATCTTCAATTGATAGGTTTTTTTCGTTGTTTTTTTTATTATTAATGCTTTTACTAACTCTTGTTAAAACGGCGTTTAATATGCATTTATTGATATAAGCATCAAAATTATTGCCACTTTTATACTTTCTTATGGCTTTGTAAATGATAATTCTGCCTTCTTGAATCCAAACATCATCATCAAAACCAGCGATATAATATTTTTTTCTTCTTACTATTTGAATAATTCTATTCTCGTATCTTTGAAGTAGTTCATTTTCGGCATCTTTATCGCCAGACTGAGCCATTTCACAAAGCACTTCGTTAGTTATACTTTTGTATTCTTCCATCATTTTCCCTATGTTTATTTACCTGTGCGTTGCCTTAATGCTTCAAATACGGCAATACCACACGCAACACTTGCGTTTAGTGAGTTTACCTTTCCACACATTGGGATTTTTACAACACCGTCGCACTTGGATTTGGTGAGTTTTTTAACACCACTATCTTCGCCACCGATTACTAATACAAGTTTACCCTTTAAGTCGGTTTTATAAATCTCGCCACCGTCAATTTCTAAACCATATACCCAGTAGCCGTTTTCTTTTAGTTTTTCAATGGCAGTATTTATGTTTACTACTCTTGCTACCTTTACATGATTAAGCGCGCCCGCAGATATACGCATTACCGTGTCGCTTACAGAGGCAGAACGGTCTTTCCCGATAACTATTCCATCAACACCTGCGCATTCGCATACCCTTATGATACTGCCAAGGTTATGTGGGTCAAGTATTTCGTTTAATACTACTATAAATCCATCTTTTTCTTTTGCGTCTTCAATAATATCTTCTAAATCAAAATATTTATAATCAGACACAAATGCGATAAATCCTTGACTGCGCTTGCCTTCGCTTTCCTTTTCAATAACATATTTATCAACAAGTTGAAGTTTTACGCGCTTTGACTTAATTATGTTTATTAAGCGTTTGCTTGCATCATCTTTTAAGTCTTTTTGGACAAGTATTTTATCTATTTCTTTATCAGTTTTAAGTAATTCGTGAATTGCATTTCTTCCTTCAATTTTCATTAGTCTTTCCCCCGTTGAGTAAATAGTTAAGCCTTTCTTCTTCGCCACAAATGTATAAATATCCAAGCAAGGCTTCAAATCCTGTTGACATATTGTATTCCACTACACTTGCGCTCTTTGCCCTTGTGGTTTTTTTTGCGTTCCTTGCCCTTTTATACACGGCAAGTTCTTCTTCTGTTAAAAGTGGCAAAAGTTCACCTATTAATTGGGCTTGAGCCGTGGCTTTTACTTCTTTCGTAGCAAGTTTGTTAAGTTCGTTTGCCTTTGCATCGTGGCTAAAAGCAAGTTTTTCACGGACAAATAGTGAATATACTGCATCACCAACAGAGGCTAATACTATTGAGTTTATTGCCCTTGCTTTTTCTTTTGTTAGTTTATCCGATAACTTAAACACCAAACTACTCCATTTTTCTTTATTTTATTATTATAATATACTTTTTAAAAAATTACAATAGAAAAGTCGGAATAAAATTACTCCGACCTTTTATTTTTTTAATAGCAAAACTTTATGCTTGATACTGAAAAATAATCTATCATTCCCTTAAATATTGCATAGGCAATTTTATCTTGGTATTCTTCGCTTGTAAGTAGCAGTTCATCTTCTGGGTTTGATAAAAATCCACACTCTGCAATTATGCAAGGATAATCTAAATAATTTAGTAGATAATAATCCCCTTTTAGCGCACTTGTTTGTTTAACACACTCTTCCATACTGTTAAATGAGTTTTGAACGCTATTTGCAAGCCGTTTTCCTAATTCGTTTTTATCGTTATAAAATACCTGCGCGCCACGACGATTTGACGAACTAAACTTATTCATATGCACGCTAATAACTAAATCGGGCCTTGCTTTATCTATAATGCTTTTTCGTTTTTGCATATCTTTCTTTTTGCGATTTACTGTTGCCGTGCCGTATAAACCTGCATCAGTTGACCTTGTTAACACCACCTTAAAACCACCACTTAAAAGGTATTTTTCAAGTTTTTTTACTACCTTAAGGTTTAGTTCACTTTCCTTTGCGCCTGTTTTTACACCGATTGCGCCACCATCTATGCCACCGTGCCCTGCATCAAGCACGATTTTTAGTTTATCAATATCAGTTTCATCAATAGGTTTTGCACCTAAATTAGACACGCAAATTACAAAAGTTATAAAGGTTAATATAAGGGCAACTACTATTACAATTTTGCTTCTTTTTATTACAAACATATCTTTTTTACCGCCTAAATTGTCAACAAGTGGGAGTTGTTGACAGAGTTATTGACAATTTTAACCGTGTTTTAACACTTTTAAAAACCACAGTTTCGTTATATGTATATTAACTTTTATGGCTATAAATGATAGTTTTAAATTTTTAAATTGTATAAATCTTTTAGGTTTTTTGGCATAATAAAAACACACCCTTTTTCTTACTTTAAAGGGTGTGTTTTAACTTTATTTTTTGTGTTTATTCGGCAGTTTCGGGAGCAGTTTCAGTTGTTTCATCAGCACTTTCTTCGCCCTCTACTTGTTCATCTTCTTCGGTTTTGGGAACGATTGCTATTTTTGATACATTTGAATCGCTTATTCTCATTACCCTTACGCCTTGAGTATCACGGCCTATTCTACTGATATCGCTTGATGCTACCCTTATAATAGTTCCCGCAGAAGTTATTATCATAACATCATCATTATCGCTTATAAGTTTTAGGCTTACAAGTTTACCAGTTTTAGAGTTGAATGTGCCTGCCTTAATACCCTTACCGTTTCTGCCTTGCAATCTATAATCTTCAATACTGCTACACTTACCATAACCATTTTCGGTCATTGTGATTACTTCGTAGCCCTCTTTGATGATAGACATATCTACCATATAGTCGCCTTCATTTAAGTCCATACTCTTAACACCTTGAGTATCACGACCCATAGGTCTAACATCAGTTTCGCTAAATCTTATGCACTTACCTTCGTGAGATGCCATAATGATTTCATCAGAACCGTTAGAGAGTTGAACTGAAATAAGTTCGTCGCCATCAACAATTCTAATTGCAATCTTACCAGTTTTTCTAATGTTAGCAAATTCAGCAAGCGCAGTTTTCTTGATAAGTCCGTTTTTAGTTGCTAAAACCATAAAGCCTTCAGCGTCGGCTTTCAAGGGGAGCATTGCGCATACCTTTTCGCCTTGTTCAATTTGGATAAGGTTTACTATTGCCCTGCCCCTTGCAGTTCTTTGCGCTTCGGGTATCATATAGCCCTTTGTTGCATATACCTTACCTTTATCGGTGAAGAACAATATATCGTCGTGCGTGCTTGTGATAAACATATTATCAACAAAGTCTTCTTCCTTGGGTTTATGAGCAGTAATTCCTACACCACCACGGCGTTGAGTTCTGTATTCATCAACAGGTAAGCGTTTTACATAGCCTGCGTGAGTCATACTAATAACAACATCTTCAACCGGTATCATATCGGCAATGTCTATATCGCCATAATCGTATGAAAGTTCGGTTTTTCTTGGTGATGGGTATTTGTTTTTGATTTCTTCCATATCGGCTTTAACGATTGCTTTAACGCGTTCATCATTAGCCAAAATATCTTTACGGTCGGCAATAGTGTTGTGAAGAGCAACAAGTTCTTCGTTGAGTTTTTCAACTTCCATTGCAGTTAAGCGTTGCAATCTCATTTCCAAAATTGCGTTGGCTTGTTTATCGCTTAACACAAACTCTTCCATAAGCGCTTCGCAAGCAGAGTTTTTATCGCTTGCTTGTTTGATAATCTCAATTACTCTATCAATGTTTGAAAGTGCTTTTACCAAGCCTTCTACTATGTGTCCACGCTCTTCGGCTTTGTTGAGTTCAAAACGCGTTCTTCTCTTTATAACCGATTCTTGGTGCGCGATATAGTGGGTTAATATTTCTTTTAAGTTTAATACCTTTGGCTCGCCATCTACAAGGGCTAATAAGATAATGCCATCTTTAACTTGTAAGTTGGTGTGTTTGAATAAGGTATTTAATACTACTTGAGCATTAGCATCTTTTTTAAGGTCAATTGAAATGCGCATACCGTGCCTATCAGACTCGTCACGCAAATCGCTAATGCCTTCAATTTTTTTATCTTTAACAAGGTCTGCAATAGTTTTTACAAGCATTTCCTTGTTTACTTGATATGGGATTTCGGTTACGACTATTCTTTCCCTACCGTTTGGTAGTTCTTCAATTTCGGTTTTCGCACGAAGAACAAATCCACCTTTACCAGTTTTGTATGCTTCCTTTATGCCCGCTCTACCCATAAGCACACCACCTGTGGGATAATCAGGCGCAGGCAAGTATTCCATAAGTTCATCAACTGTGATTTCAGAGTTGTCCATTACGGCAATACACGCATTGATTACTTCGGCAAGGTTGTGTGGTGGAATATTTGTTGCCATACCTACTGCAATACCATCTGCACCGTTAACTAAAATGTTAGGAATACGCGATGGCAATACTTCTGGTTGCATTTCAGTATCGTCAAAGTTGGGGTAAAAATCTACCGTGTCTTTATCAATTTCGCGTAGCATTTCGTTGGCAAGTTTTGAAAGCCTTGCTTCGGTGTAACGATATGCCGCCGCTTTATCACCGTCAACAGAACCGAAGTTTCCGTGACCATCTACAAGTGGGAAGTTAATAGAAAAGTCTTGAGCCATACGAACAAGCGCATCATATACTGATGAGTCGCCATGTGGGTGGTATTTACCTAATACTTCACCTACGATTTTTGCGCATTTCTTGTAGCCCTTATCGTATGTTAAGCCCATATCGTGCATTGCGTATAAAATACGGCGGTGAACTGGTTTCATACCGTCGCGCACATCAGGTATAGCACGCGATACATTTACCGCCATTGCATAGGCGATAAATGATTTCTTTACTTCGTTATTTACTTCTACATTTATAAGTTTTGTTTTTTCAAGCGTTGCTTTGAACTCCGCTGATAATGCGGCAAGCGCTTCTTTCTTAGACATTGTGCTTTCTCCCTTTTATTATATATCAAGGTTTTTAACAAGTTTTGCGTTTTGCTCTATGAACTCTCTTCTAACTTCTGGTTCATCACCCATAAGCGCAGTAAAGGTTTCGTCTGCCGCAACGGCATCTTCCATTGTTACGCGTAGTAATGTTCTTGTTTCTGGATTCATTGTGGTGTCCCAAAGTTGCTCTGGGTCCATTTCACCAAGACCTTTGTAGCGTTGAACATCACATTTGCCTACTTCTGCCAAGTAGTCTTCTAATTCTTTATCGCTATATAGGTATTTATCTACCTTGTTTTTGGTCGCTTTATAAAGTGGGGGTTGCGCGATATATACATGGCCTTTTTCTACAAGTGGTTTCATAAACCTAAAGAAGAATGTTAAAAGTAGTATTCTAATGTGGCTACCATCTACATCTGCGTCGGTCATACAAATTATTCTGTCGTAGCGAAGTTTGCTTTCATCAAAATCATCTTTCATACCTGCACCGAAAGCAGTTATCATTGCTTTGATTTCGGCATTTTCAAGTATACGATTAATTCTTGCCTTTTCTACATTAAGTATTTTACCACGAAGTGGCAAAATAGCTTGGAAACGCCTATCTCTACCAGATTTTGCACTACCACCTGCAGAATCACCCTCAACTATGAATATTTCGCAAAGAGATGGGTCTTTTTCAGAGCAATCTGCAAGTTTACCTGGAAGTGTGGTGCTTTCTAACGCGCCCTTTCTTCTGGTGCTTTCCCTTGCAAGCCTTGCTGCTTCCCTTGCGCGTTGAGCAGTTAAGCATTTAAGCAAGATTTCGCGTGCCTTATCGGGATTTTCTTCAAGGAAAGTGCCAAAGTATTCGTTCATTGCCTTGGTAACTTGCGTTCTTATTTCGCTATTGCCAAGTTTGGTTTTGGTTTGGCCTTCAAATTGCGGGTCGGTAAGTTTAACAGATATTACTGCAATTATACCTTCGCGCACATCATCACTACTAACCTTTTCATCACCCTTAAACACATTGAGTTTTTTGCCAAAATCGTTAATGATTTTGGTAAGCGACGCTTTAAAGCCTTCTAAGTGCGTTCCACCTTCTTCGGTGTTGATGTTGTTTGCAAAGGCATAGATTAGTTCGTTATAAGTATCGGTATATTGAAGGGCTACTTCAATTTCGTTATCACCATAGAAAATATCAAAGTAAACTGGCTTTTCAAAAAGTGGGGTTTTGTTTTTTGATAGGTCTTCAACAAAGTGTGCTATACCACCTTCGTAACAAAACTCATCAGTTTGTTCCCTGCCTTCGCGCTTATCTTCCATTTTAATGGTTAAGCCTTTATTTAGGTAGGCAAGTTCACGCAAACGCTTTTTAATATTATCGTAGTTAAAATCGGTGGTTTCAAAGATTTCATCATCAGGCATAAAGGTTACCCAAGTTCCTGTGAAATCGGCTTCGCCCACCACCTGCAAAGCAGTTTGTGGAATACCACGGTTATAAACTTGCTTATGCTTTTTGCCGTTTTGGTAAACTTCTACTTCAAGCCATTCACTTAAAGCGTTAACTACCGAAAGACCTACACCGTGCAAGCCACCAGAGATTTTGTAGCCTCCGCCACCGAACTTACCGCCTGCGTGAAGTTTGGTTAATACTACTTCTACTGCAGATATGCCTTCGGTATGGTGAATTGCAGTTGGTATGCCACGGCCGTTATCTTTAACCGTGCAAGAACCATCAGCATTGATTATTACATTGATGGTATCGCAAAAGCCGTTATTCGCTTCGTCAATAGAGTTATCAACGATTTCTTGAACCAAGTGATGTAGACCACGAACATCAGTTGAGCCGATATACATACCTGGCCTTTTACGAACTGGGTCTAACCCTTCTAATACTTGGATTTGTGATTCGCCATAGTTTCCGTTTACTTTTTGTTCTTCCATTTTTTCACCCGAAAAAAATTATTTTTTATAGCAATAAAATTATACCATATATTCCCAAAAAAAACAAGCCTATTTTGCATTTTTTAAAACTATTTATAGTTTTAATAGCCACTTTTTTTGCCTTTTTGCGAATAACTTGTTCCTTTTTGAAAAATAATACTTTTAAAGGCAAAATTATTATGAGTAAATGTAGAAATTGTAACAATGAAATTACTATGGGAAATATGCTTGAATGCCCTAACTGTGGGCATATTGTTTGCACAGATTGTGCTAAAAAAACCAAGCGCATTTGCCCTAACTGTTATAGCGATTTAGAGTATATAGGATAAGTGATATTTGCCCTAACGGGCAAGAGATATGCAAACTGCGTTTGCGTTATATTTTCGCTTACGCGAAAGTGATATTCACCTTACGGTGAGTGATATTTTTTACTGAGCAAAAAAGTTGTGGAATAAATTAAAAAGCACGGCAACTGCCGTGCTTTTTGGGTTTTTATTTTTTTATTATTGTTCTTCGGTTTCGGTTTCAAAAACGGCTTTGGCTTTTAGGGGCGCAATTAGGTTGCGCTCATAATCGGCAACGCCTTTTAGGGGCATTTTTTTGCATTCCCTTTCTGCCTTGTCAAAGAACATTTCTAAGCCACTTGTTTCGCCAAGTATTTCAATTAGATATGCAAGTTTAATTCTTATGTTTTGTGCCGTGTTTACAGAGTTGATATATTTATCAAGGTCGTAAAGGGTTTCTTCTGCCTTTTCTTCGTTTTTGTTGATTGCCGAATAGATATATAAACTTTCGGCTAAAACAGATAGATAGTATTGCTTGGGCAAACGGTCAATAGCAAGCAATCTTTCGTTTACCTTTACTGCGTTTTCATAGTCGCCTTTATCAAGATAATAAGCATACCTTAAATCTAAAAGGGCTACGAAGTTCAAATCGTCTTCCATAATTTGTGGAACGGTGAACAATAATTCTTCGTTTAAGTCTTTTGGCAAAACGCCTGCATAAAGGTCGGCTTGAGCCTTTAACACACTTTCGCCCACTCTTGAAGATTCATCTCTGCGGTGATATGAAAGTGCCGTTAAACCGTCATTTTTAACCCCGTCGCTTATCATAGGCAATACTGAGCCTAAAAAGAAGTATACAGATACGGGTAAGCCCATTGCTAATAGCGCAAATACTTTTATGGGCAAATATGCGTTAAAGATTATAGGCAATATAGAAATTATGGTTAGTATTAAAGATGCGTTTATGCCACCAAGGGTCATCTTCATAAAGTCTTTACCAACGGTTTCTTTTCTTGTGGGTATCATTTCGGTGTAGCCCGCTTCGTTACCTATCCAGTTAAAGCCAAAGTTGATTTTGCCGTTTTCTTTTTTGAAGTGGAAAAACCAAACGGTCATTGAATAAAACTTAAAGCCCCTAATTTTGCCAGAGATTACATGGCCAAGTTCGTGGAATAGTGTGTTTAGTATTCCAAAGATTATTGCGCCAACTACATATAAGGCTATGTAGCCTGCCATATCGCCACTATAAGGATTTTTGTTTACCGTGGCAGATAAAAATATTAAGCCTATGGTTAAACCTAAACTTAACACATTGTTTATAAAGTTCCATTTCCTACTCATTTTTCACCTATTGATTGCCCTTTAATTTTTCTATTAAGTAGCCTTCTAAATTATCATTTTCACTGGTGGTAAAGCCGTTAAAATTAGCATATTCAAGCACGGAAACAAGTATTGCCACACCGTTTGCTATTACCTTTGCGCGTTTTGGTTGCAAGCCTTTTAACTTTTCGCGCTCTACTTCGCTTAAAGAATAGAGTTTATCTTTTAAGGCTTTTAAGCTTATTAAATCTACATAATGGCCGTGAGTTTTAGTTGGGTCATACGGCTCTAACTCTTGAATAACGGCAGACACCGTGGTTGCCGTTCCACCTATACTATAAACGGAAAGGTTTTCGCAGTTAATTGTTCCGTATTCGGTTAGCGCGCTTTTTAGGTATTCATCTACCCTTTTACTATCTTGCCCAAAAAGTTCGGTTAAAAACACAGAACCTACATTTATACTTTTTGAGTAAATGGTTTTGCCATTTTTATTTACCGTTATTTCGGTGCTTGCACCACCTACATCAATAACCACTCCGTCTTTACCGTTTAGTGCGCCAAGCGCGCCTAAATAGGCTTCTTGTTCGCCAGAGATTATTTCTACAGATACGCCACAAAGTTCGTTTATTCTATCAAGCAAAGCCTGTTTGTTTGGGGCTTTTCTTGCGCTTGCCGTGGCAAATGCATAAATAGTGCTTGCGCCCTTTTCTATTGCCAAGCGATTAAAATTAAAAACGGCCAAGGCAGTTCGTTCTATTGCTTCATTAGTAAGCATTAAATCTTCGCCCTGACCTTGTGCAAGCCGTGTTATTTCGTTTGACTTGAAAAGCGTTTTGCTACCGTTTGATAGCATTAGCCGAACGGAGTTTGAGCCGATATCTATTACGCCGAATAATTTTGACATTTATTCACCAAGTAATTTATCGCCATCAAAAACATAGCCAAGTTCCCTTGCGCGCTCTATAATCCACCAACGCGAAGTTCTTGCCTCAACCGTGTCTTCTCCATCTTCTATGAGTTCTTTATAAATGGCTATTTGCTCTTCTAATTCGTTTAGTTTTTTCTTTTCTACGCTTATGCTTATGATTTGGAATATCATTACCGATAAGAGTATCACAAGAAGTAGCACTGCACCTACCGTGCCTGCGACGATTAGGTTTTTGAATTTCTTTTCCGTCATTTTTCTTTCCTTTTTTGGTTAGAATAAACTTGTTTATTCTATTATACAGCACATTTACGCCTTTTGCAAGTATTATATGAAAACTTTTAGCGTATAATATAAGCCCAAAAAGCGCGCCTACTACCATATATGCCCTTATGTTTGGAAAGCCCCTTTTAAAGCAAAAAATTGAAAAGAAAATTGAAAAGATTGCAAAAAATATTAGGTCTAAAATAACACCTATAAACCTAACCCTTATTAAACTTTTTGCGCCACAAAATAAGGAATAAATTAGCCCAAACACCCCACCAAAAGCAACTACTGATAAAAAGTATATTGCTTGACCAAGCGTTACAAACATTACTTAAATATCCTTTTTAGTAATGGTTGCTTTTTTGCGTTAAAACGGATATCGGTAAAACTTCCTGTTGCCGATAGGTTGCCACTTGACTTATTAAAGGCAGTTATTTTAATGCCTGCTCCTTTAATTTCTACCTTTGATTTGTTTATGGTAAGTTTTAGCAAGGTTTCACTAAACCCGTCAACACTCTCTACCCCTGTTAACGATAGCCTTTTTCTATCTTCTAAAATTAGGCTTTCGGTTTCAACTTGGTTTTGCATAGTATTCCCCCTGTTTATGTTTTAATAATACATATGCAAAAGGTTTTATTTTTAGCATAAAAAAACACCGTTTGCACGGTGTTTTTTATTTATTAGTCGGGAAGTTTTAAATCGCCAAACTTTATCCAGTTTTTCTTTCTCATAAATTCGCTTATTACTATGTTTAGAATTACTGGCAATACAAACATTAAAGCAAATATTCCTATAATTCCAAGCGCGCCACTTGTGTAGTTGAATAGGTCAAACACACCAACAAGGCCACTTGTACCCATACCGCCACCACTACTGCCACACATAAGTTTAAACACGCAAGTTGAAAGTGGACCACATATTGCAGATGATATTATCATAGGCATCATTAATACTGGCTTTTTCATTATGTTTGGTATTTGCAACATACTTGTTCCAAGACCTTGTGAAATAAGACCACTTACGCCATTTTCACGATAACTTGCAACGGCAAAGCCTACCATATGGCAAGCGCAACCTACTGTTGCTGCGCCACCTGCTAAAAGCATTGCGTTATATATTTCTGCACTTACTGTGCCGTTTGCATAGCCTGTTAAAACAGGGGTTGAAACTGCTACCCAAATGGCCGCAGAACTTGTTGGCATAGTAAGCAACACACCCATTATTACTGCAACGATTATACCCATAACAAATGGGGTTACATTAGTTGCAAGGGCGATTAACACGCCAAGTTGGTTTATAAGCCATATAAATGGATAAGATAAGAACACGCCACCAAGCGATAATATAAGCGTGCCAAGTGGTATTAAAATTATATCAAGTTTGGTTTTGCCTGCATATAGCGACACAACTTCAACAACAAGCATTGTTACCACATACGCGCCTATGGGGTTACCTGGTGCGCCAAGCGATAAAGAAGTAAATGCTGATGAGCCTATAAAGAGTTTATCGGCAAACGCGCCAACCATACCTGCCACGGCAGACGAAAACACTAATAGTTTGTTTTTGCCAAGTGAGTGCGCTATGCCTACGCCTATGCCTGCGCCCATCATTGATTTTGCAATGTTTGCGATATACTTTAAGGTGTTGCCTAAATAGTTATCGCCTATCCAACCTGCAATTTGCGCTAAAATAGTGCCTGCAATTAAGGTTACGAATAAGCCTTGAGCCATACCCGAAAACGCTGTTATGAAAAAGCGTTTTGGCAATGCTTTTAAATATGCAAGCGCCCTATTTTCTTTTTTGGGCTCTAATTGAGAAGTTTCTTCTACTACATTGTTTTGTTCCATATTACAACTTCACCTCCGTGAGTTTATTATCAACTTGGTCACAACTTGTTAAGTAGTAATCAATTCCGTTTAGTTTAACTAATTTATCGGCGCGCACGCTTTTGCCGTGTAAGTGCCCATATATTACGGCATTTACATTGTATTCTTCAAAGAGTGATGTAAAAAGCGTTGGCTCTCGTTTAACATTAAAGGGTGGATAATGTATTAAGGCAATAAGTTTATCGCCATCTTGAACAAGTTTTTGGGCAGATTTTAATGATAATTTTAACCTTTCTGCTTCGCGAAGGTAAATCTTATTATCTTGCTCATTAAAATCGGGCGAACCTGGAACAGACCATAGCCTTGAACCACAGATTACCACACCATCAAACCTTATTGCGTCGTTTTGCAAAGCGTAAATGTTTTCTGGCAAACTTTCCCTTACCCTTGAAATTGCGCTCCACCAGTAATCGTGATTGCCCTTTATTAAGATTTTTTTGCCTTTTAGACCTTGTAGCGTTTTAATATCTTCAATGGCATCATTAAGGTTCATTGCCCAACTTATATCGCCACCTATTAACACTAAATCGTCTTCGCTAACTTTTGCTTGCCAGTCGGCACGGATTTTTTCCATATAGCCTACCCAGTTGCCACCGAATATTTCCATAGGTTTATCGGTGTTGGTAGATATATGCAAATCACTTATTGCGTAAATCTTCATACATTTATTTTAACACTTTGATTAAAAAAAGCAAACAATTTATTTATATATTATAAATAAAATGAAAAAAAGCACCGATTTCTCGGTGCTTTTATAGTTGTTTTTTGATTATTCTGGATACATAGGCAATTCAAAGAACCCTGCACACACTTCTTGAGTGTATTCTTGGCAAGGTGGTATTGCCGTGTAGCCATATGATGGGATTAATAGTTCTACTTCCATTACGATTTTTAGTATTATTGAAACGCAAGCATCAATGGTGAACTCATTTTCGCCTGTATATGTGCCTTGGGTGCTTATTAGCGATACTATTGCCTCTACTGAATATGGCATTATTGATGCCGACGGAATATTTAGTATTACATCTTTATTTATAGTTATGCTTGAAGTGGCAACACCTTCAACACCGTTTGCATCAGTATATGCTACCGATACTGGTATAGTTATATCTGCTTTAACCCTTGCAGAGCCTTGACGCTCACCAAGTGGCTCAATAAGTAAATTACTTATTACACCTTGCGATACTGTGCTTTTCGCGCTTATAAAGGTTAATGGATATGTAGGATTTGCAGGGGTTAAGTTTGAAAGCGTTAACACTACCCCGTTTAATTGACTTTGTTGCATACACGCATCAAAAACCTTTTTGGCTTGTATGCATACCTTTTCACACAATCCGTTTATTGGGTTTCCGTTAATTTGCCCTGGACACCTATCGGATTGAAAATTACAAAAAAATGACATTTTTTTCCTCCTTTTTGGGCCTTCTATTTCAATATATGCAACTTTACTTTGCTTATGTTAATAAAAGCCTAAAAAAGATTGTCAAGGGTTTTTAAATAAAAAAACCAGGCCCCCTTTCGGCTGACCTGGGTTGATGTGTCCGCGAAACACATCTGTCCTTAAGACAATCTTATTATATTTGGTTTAACAATAAAAGTCAACACTTTTAACGAAAAAAAAGAATCCCCAGCCCAACTTTAAGATGACCAGGGAAAAGAAATAATTTTCTTTGACTAGTTTTTATTATATTCAATCTAAATAAAAAAGTCAACACTTTTCAATTAAAATGTTATACCTTTTTCCAAGTGCTTGGCATAAATAGGATTATCAATGGGAATATTTCTAATCTTCCTGCAAGCATATTGATAGATAATACTATTTTAGAAAAGGCTGAATAACCCGAAAAGTTCATTATTGGGCCTACTTCGTTAAAGCCTGGGCCTACATTGCCTAATGTTGTAATTGCGGCCGATAGGTTTGTGGTTAAATCGCCAAAGCCTTGCAAAGATATTAGTATTGTGCTTATGCATAACAACACGAACCACAACCATAAATAGTTACGAACGGTGGTAACTGTTTCGGGGGCAAGTGGTTCGCCCTCAAACTTAACCGATACTACAGAGCGTGGACGAATAAGTTTTTTTAAGTCGCCTACGCTTGATTTGGTTAATATAGCAAGCCTTGAAACTTTCATTCCACCACCCGTTGAACCTGCGCACGCGCCAACTACCATTAAAAACATTAGTATTAGTTTTGAAAAGGTGGGCCACAAGTCAAAGTTCGCAGAGGCAAAACCAGTTGTTGAACTAATTGCGGCTACTTGGAAAAAAGAGTATCTTAGCGATTCCCAAAAAGTAGCGTATACCGTGTGGGTTAGGTTAATTGCTATTGCAATTATTGATACTATTAAGATTATTATAAATGCCCTTAACTCTTCACTTTTAAAGGCTTTACCTGCGCTTCCTATTAATATTAAATAAAACAGCGAAAAGTTTATGCTAAATAGCACCATAAATACACTTATCACCATTTCAATTGCTACGCTATCATAAAACATTATGCCTGTGTTTTTTACACTAAATCCACCTGTGCCTGCCGTTCCAAAGGCGTGGCAAATACTATCAAAAACGGGCATTCCACAAATAAGTAACAACACAAACAATATTAGTGTTAGCACGCAGTAAATGGCATATAGTATTCTTGCTGTAAACTTTAATTTGCTTACAAGTTTGCCAACTGATGGGCCTGGTGATTCAGCTCTAAAAACATGCATAAAGCCTTCGCCCGTGGGGATTATTATTAGAACGAAAACCAAAACACCCATACCACCTAAAAAGTGGGTAAATGAGCGCCAAAACAACAAACTTTTTGGCAAACTTTCAACTTCGTTTAAAATTGACGCACCAGTTGTTGTAAATCCAGATACAGTTTCAAAAAATGCGTCTACAAAACTTGGTATGCTACCACTTATTATAAAGGGTAAGCATCCAAATAGTGAGATTATTAGCCATACTGCCACTACTATTATAAAGCCTTCGCGCGCGTGGATTGCCTTTTCTTCCGTTTTCAAGAAAGTTAAAGGCAAGCCTATTGCGAATAGCGATAGCATTGGCACTAAGAATGATAGCCAAGTATTTTCGCCATAGATAAAACCTACTGCCATGGGCACAAGTAATACTACACCTATTATTAGCATGGTTTTACCAAGCGTTGTTAATATCATTTTATAATTCATAATTACCCGATTATTTGTTCAAGTTCAGTTACACCTTGCGCAGTTGTTACCACTAAAACTTTATCGCCTACTAAAAAGTTAGTTTCGCCACCTGGTTTAATAAAATCGTTGCCACGAATAATGCCTGCTATTATTGCCGTGCCCTTAACTTTTAAATCTTTAAGTGGCGTGCTTGTTATTTCGCTTTCTTCGTTTATTATAAACTCTATCGCTTCAACCTTTTCGTGGATTTTGTATAGTGAGCGCACACTCTTTTCGTTTGATTGGCGCGAACGCGCAAACCTTAACACATGGTCGGCAATTACTGTTCTTGGCGATAAGCATGTGTCAATGCCTAATGTGCTTACCATTTCTATTATAGAAGGTCTATCTACCTTGGTTATTACCTTATCTACACCTTCTTCTTTTGCAAATAGTGAAAGCATTACATTTAATTCGTCCATACCAGTAAGGGTTACGCAAGCATCAAACTCACTAATGTTTTCTTCTTCTAAAAGTTCTTGCTCACTACCGTCACCATAAATTATTGAGGCTTTGGGCAATTCATCAGAAAGTTCTACACAACGCTTTTCATTGTTTTCTATAATTTTTACCGATACACCCGATTCTATTAGTTTTTTGGTTAGGTAGTAGCCTACCTTTCCGCCACCGATTATAAATACCGATTTTGCGCTTGGCTTAAATAGGTTTATCTTTTTGCTAAAAGATACTATATCGCTTTCTTTGCCTATTACATACAAATCGTCGTTTTCTTCTATTACGAAATCGCCACGCGGTATAAACACTTCTTCATCACGAATTGCAGTTGCAAATATCACATTGCTATCAACTTCTTTGGCTAAATCCATTACCGTTTTGCCGATTATGTGGTTGCCGTTTGCTATGTGGAACTTGATTAGCATTGCTTTGCCTGACGCGAAACTTTCAATCTTTAATGCCGATGGAAACTTTAATATTTGCGCTATTTCCATAGCCGTTCTATATTCAGGATTGAACACCATATCAATACCTAAATATGAGTTTAGTGTTGCAGTTTCTTTTATATACTCTGGGTCTCTTACCCTTGCAATTGCATACTTTACGCCCAAGCCTTTTGCAAGCACGCAACACACCATATTAAACTCATCACGCGAAGTGCATGCAATAAATAGGTCGGCTTTGTCAACGCCGGCTTCTAATAATATATCGCGTTCACTACCACTACCTACTACGCCAAATACATCAAATTTGTTTACTAAACTATCAACCGTTTTTGGGTCGGTATCAACAATATAGATGTCGTGATTTTCACTTGCTAAACTTTCTAAAAGTTTTCCACCGACTTTGCCGGTGCCTACTAATACGATTTTCATACTTCAAATTATACCTTTTTTTATAAAAAAGTCAACTTTTTATCGCCCTACGCTAATTTTTAGGCGATTTATACAAAAACCCACCCTTTAGGGTGGGTTAATTTTAGTTTTTAGGTGTGTTTTCTTGTGAGTTTTCGGTGTTTTCTTCCGTTTTTTCGGTTTCTTCTGCCACTTCTGGCTTTTCTTTAAAGGGGATTTTCTTAAAATAGTATAAGAGTATCAACCCCACACCTATTGCCACAAATAGTATTGACATCCATTGTGAGGGTTGTAAGCCTAAAACTACTGCGCCACGCGCATCTGTGCGGAATATTTCAATTATCATTCGCCATACACCGTATGAAATTAGGTATATGGGTAAAATTAATGTGCTCTTTTTGAAATATAAAACACTTAATACTGCAAAAAGCGCGAATAAGAATAGAGATTCATAAAGTTGGGTTGGAACATGATAGCCCCAGCCGTGTTTACTTGTGTGCATCCATACACCACCAAACACATATTCTTGACCAAGGTATGCGCCGTGACAACAGCCTACCATTAAGCAACTTATTCTGCCAAATGCGTGCGCTATTATTATGCAAAGTGGAGCAAGCCTTAAAATCTTACCAAATTGTTTGATATGTATGCCCTTCTTTTTGCCGGTAAAGTAAAACTTTCCACCCAAAAAGTATGCAAGTAAAAATGCGCCTGCACCACCAAGCAAGCCACCCATTACCGTTATTCCTGCGCTTGCAAAGTCAAACTTGCCTGTTTCAATCCAGTTGTATATCGCTTGGAAAAACTTTGCCGATACAAAGCCTAATACTATTGCTATTATCGCTACATAAAATATGAAACTTTGCAAATCGGCATCCATACCATCTTTTTTGCCATAAAAAAAGAATACGATAAAACATGCAAGTATGCCTACTGCTATAAATATTCCGTATAGGTTTACGCCTTGACCGAATAGTTCAAATAAATTATCTGGATACATATTATTCTCCTTACCTATTGTTTATTATACTATTTCCACAAAAAATTGTCAACGCGTAGCGCATTTTATTTGCAAATCACATTTTTTTGTGTATAATATAATGGCACGCGGAAAAGTATCGAAGTGGTCATAACGAGCCGCACTCGAAATGCGGTTGTCGAGTTTTCGGCACATGGGTTCGAATCCCATCTTTTCCGCCAAAAAAATGAACACCCTTTTGGGTGTTCTTTTTTTGCTTGATGGGATGAGAACCCATAGGTTCGCCCGTCATTGATGGACTTACTTTGACGGACAAGGGCTCGGTAGCGACAGCGGACGAGTATCCCATCTTTTCCGCCATAAAAATAGAACGCTTTCATTAGCGTTCTTTTTTTTATGCTTGATGGGATTTGAACCCATAGGGTTCGGGCTTTAGCCCTGCGTAGTAAAACGGAGCAGTATCCCATCTTTTCTAAAAAATAAAAAAGGCAACCGATATGGTTGCCTAAAAAAGAAATCTTAACATATATCAATATGCCCATGAAGGAAAAATAATTTTTTGCCTTTCAACATTACCTAGGTGTTTTTATAATATAAAACTCAACTAAAAAAGTCAACACTTTTAACGAAAATATTGTGTTAACTATTGAAAATTATTTTGTAAGTGGTATAATTTACTATAATAATTTTAAGAGGGCTTGGTTATGAATACTGCTAAAAGAAAGTTAAGTTTTGTTTTGATAATTTTGTTTGCTATTTCTATTTTGTGTTTTTCAATGTTTTCATTGACAAAAGCAAGTGCAATGCAAGTGTTTTTTAAGGTGTTAAACGGAGATGATACAAGCACTCAAACACTTGAAGTTGAGCCTAACACTTCTATTGATGAAATTAAGGCAAGAGTTCAAGAAAAAACTTCCATTCCAACCGATAAAATTGTTATTATGTTTGCAGGAAAGGTTGTTAAAGATGGAAAAACTTTAAGCGATTATAACATTCAAAAAGAATCTACTTTACATGTTATTATTCGCAACGAAAAAACTTCGTGCCACGGCACAGAAAACTGCTTAGGCATTTATGTTAACGGCGCTTGCACAGAGTGTGAAAAAGATATTTCTATCTACCTTACCCCACCTGTTACAGAAAATGAAAATCAAAACGAAAACACCGAAAGCACCACTCCTGAAAGTGAAAATAATTCTTCATTCATTAACTGCAACACAAGTTTAAATGGAAACTATATAGTGTTTACTTCGCTTACCTGTTTTGCAATAATTTGCTTGGCAGTTAAAAGCCGTAAAAATTAATAAGTTTAAAAGTTAAAAGCACCAACTTTCAGTTGGTGCTTTTTTATTTTTCATAATCTTCAAAATTATAAGCGATAGCGGATTTTGAGTGCGCGTCGCTTGATAAAATGAACTTTGCGCCCCTTTCTTTTAGATAGTTAATAATTTCGGTTGATGGATAGGGTTCTTTCTTTCCTACCCTAAACATTGCGCCCGTATTGATTTCAAAATATTTGTTATGCTTTAATAGTTCGTTTGCCGATTGTTGCCAAGCATTTTTATATTCATTGCTTTCAGTGTCAAAAAGTTTATATTTATCGTTATACTTTGTAATTAAATCAAAGTGCGCTATTATATCGCAAGGTCTTTCGCATAGTTTACTAACAAGCAAATAGTATTCTTTTGCAAACTCCATATAGTTGCCGAAAAACCCAACTTCTACTGCCCTTTTAAGTTCTTCGGGGCTTAAATCAACTGAATAGTATTCGCCATTTTTTTCAATGTAGTGAACGGCGCCTATAACATAATCAAAACCACTAACATTTGGTGTTGAATAATAATCAAGTTCTATGCCTGCATAAAGGGTAATTTTATCTTTATACTTGCTTTTTAGTTTAGATATTTCGGCAATAAACTCTTGATATCTATTTTCTTCTAAACAAAAATCTTTATCAAATGGAACAAAAGAGTGAACAACTATACCTAAATGTTTAATACCTTTTTTTATTGCTTCTAAAACTATTGTTTCAGGCAAATCTACTCCATCACAAAAACAAGAGTGGATATGTAAATCGGTATTTATCATTTAGTCATTTTCTCCTGTTTTACCTTTTTATCAATGATGTGGCGCGAAGCAAGTTCGTTATGAACATCTTTAATAGATATACCCATTTCTACCATTAAAACCATTGCGTGATAGCATAGGTCTGCAAGTTCGTATATCGTTTCTTTTTTATCGCCCGCTTTGGCGGCGATTATAACTTCGGTGTTTTCTTCGCCTACCTTTTTTAAGATTTTATCAATGCCCTTTTGGAACAAGTATGTAGTGTATGAGCCTTCGGGAAGATTTTCCTTTCTGCCTTGTAAAAGTTGGTATAATCCGTTAAGCGCAAAACTTTGCTTTTCGGGGTTTGCATATAAATCGTTATGGAAACAACTTTCTTTGCCCAAATGACAAGCAGGGCCCATAGGTTCTACTTCTACTACCAACGCATCATAATCGCAATCGGCAGTAATTGAAACTACCTTTTGGTAATTGCCACTTGTTTCGCCTTTGAGCCAAAGTTCATTTCTACTTCTGCTCCAAAAACAAGTTAGGTTCTTTTCCATTGTTATTTTAAGGCTTTCTTCATTCATATAAGCAAGGGTTAATACCTTTTTACTAACGGTATCAACAACTATTGCTGGAATTAAGCCCTTTTCATCAAATTTAAGTTTAGTAATGTCTATCATAATTATCTCCTATATTAAGCGCACGGGTATACCGTTTGCTTTAAGGGTGTTTTTTAAATCTTTTATTTCTACTTCGCCAAAGTGGAATATTGATGCGGCAAGCCCTGCATCTACCTTTGGCAAGGTTTTGAATAGTTCTACAAAGTGGCTTATGTTTCCTGCGCCACCACTTGCTATTACCGGAACACTTGATATATCGCACACGGCTTTAAGCATTTCTAAATCAAAACCACCTTTCACACCATCGGTATCGATAGAGTTTAAAACAATTTCGCCTGCGCCGTTATCAATGCCCCTTTTTATCCACTCTAACGCATCTATACCAGTATTTTCTCTGCCACCTTTGGCAAACACTTTGAAAGTGCCATCTACCCTTTTAGCATCTACTGATAAAACTACGCATTGATTGCCGTAGCGCTTGGCAGCATCATAAATAAGGTTTGGATTTTTGATTGCGCCAGAGTTTACCGAAACTTTATCTGCGCCACATTTAAGAACCCTATCAAAATCGGTTAAGTCGTTTATTCCGCCGCCAACTGTTAATGGTATAAAAATGGTGCTTGCAACTTCCTTTAATATATCGGTAAATAGCGCGCGATTTTCAAATGATGCAGTTATATCGTAAAACACAAGTTCATCTGCGCCCTTATCGCTATAATATTTGCCAAGTTCAACGGGGCTTGATACATCTTGCAAACCTTGAAAGTTTTTCCCTTTAACTACTCTGCCATTTTTCACATCTAAACAAGGGATTATTCGTTTTGATATCATTTGCTCACCTTAATTGCTTGTTCTATGTCAATTGCGCCTGTGTAGTAGGCTTTGCCTATTATTGCGCCGTATAGATTTATTCCCGATAGCCTTTTAATGCCTTCTATGTCGCTAACACCACCACTTGCTATAAAGTTGATGTTAAAGGTATTGTTTAATTCTTTATAAAGTTCAAAGTTTTCGCCTTGCATTGCGCCGTCTTTGCTAATATCTGTGCATATAACCGTTTTAACATTAAGATTAGATAGCTCTATTAAAAAGTCTTTTGCTAAATATTGGCTCTTTTCTGTCCAACCCTTAATGGCAACATAGCCATCTTTAAGGTCAACGCCTACGGCGATTTTTTCGCCATACTTATTAAGTGCGCTTTTTAAGAACTCTTTATCGGTTACTGCCGAAGTGCCAAGTATTACCCTTTCAACACCTGCACTTATATACTTATCAATAACTTCCATACTGCGAATTCCACCACCAACTTCTACCTTTAAGCCAGTTTTGATTATTTCTTCAACCCTATAAAAGTTTGGGGTAGTTCCGTATTTTGCGCCTTCTAAATCAACTACATGGATATTTGTTGCGCCTTTACTTTTAAAATCAAGGGCAATTTCAACGGGGTTTTCGCTATAAATAGTCATTTGCGCATAGTCCCCTTTATAAAGCCTAACGGCCTTGCCTTGATATAAATCTATTGCAGGAAAAATTATCATTTTTCTTTACTCCATTTCGCAAAAGGCTTTTAGTATTTTTAAGCCCACTTCGCCACTCTTTTCGGGGTGGAACTGACAGCCATATACATTTTTATTGCTTACGGCGGCAGTAAGGGTAGCGCCGTATTCTGTGGTGGCTATAACACTACTATCACAGTTAGCGCCATAGTATGAGTGGATAAAATACACAAAGTCGCCTTCATTTAAGTATTTGAATATGGGGCTTTTTTCTTTTGAAAAGTTAAGCGCGTTCCAGCCTATATGTGGAACTTTTAAATCGCTTGGTATAACATCTTTTATGGGGCGAATTTCACCTTTTATTAGACCTAACCCCAAATGCTCGCCATACTCAAAACTTTTATCAAATAATAGTTGCATACCAAGGCATATTCCTAAAATAGGAACACCTAAGTTTGCCCTTTCTATTATTACTCTATCTAAACCCTTTTCGCGAAGTTTACCTATTGCGTCGCTAAAAGCACCTACTCCTGGTAATATTATTTTTTTGGCTTTTTCTAATACCGATTTTTCGCCACTTATTACTACATCTTTACCGATAGCCTTAAACGACGACGCTAAAGAATATAAGTTCCCTACACCGTAGTCGCAAATTACTATCATTAAAGAACCCCTTTTGTGGAAGGTATTTCTTCGGCAAAATCTTTATCAATAGCAACTGCTTTTTTTATGCTCTTTGCAACCGATTTAAACACCGCTTCTATTACATGGTGTGCGTTTTTGCCTGCGAATGAATAATGTGCAAGTTCATACCTGCGTTTGATGCAAAAGCTTGCCAAAACTCATCAACAAGTTCTACATCAAAATCGCCTACCTTTTGAACGGATATATCAAGTTTTGATTCATAGTAAAATCTGCCCGAAAAATCTACTGCGCTTAATACTAACGCTTCGTCCATAGGAAGTGTGGTATCGCCATACCTTACAATACCCTTTTTATCGCCAAGGCTTTCTTTGAAGGCTTGACCTAATACTATGCCGATATCTTCGGTTGCGTGGTGATAATCTACATCAGTATCGCCTACGCAGTTTACCGTTAAGTCAAATCTGCCGTGCTTTGCAAACAAACATAACATATGGTCTAAAAAACCACAGCCAGTTTGAACTTGGTATTCACCCTTGCCATCTACATTGAGGGTGAGTTTGATATCAGTTTCGCTTGTTTTTCTTGCTATTGAAGATTTTCTCATTTTATGTTCTCCAAAATATCTTTTATCTCTATTAAAAGTTTGTTTATTTCTTGTTTATTACCTACGGTAATTCTATTATAATCGCTTATTCTTGGTTTGTCAAAGTATCTAACTAATACTCCGCGTTCTTTTAGGCTTAAATATAAATCTTTGCCACTAATTTTATCAGTTTTTGCAAACACGAAGTTTGCTTTTGAGTTTGTTAATGTAAAGCCTAAACTTTTAAGTTGGTTTGTTAAGTATTCGCGATTTTCTATTATTTCAGTTTTGGTCTTTTCAAAATACTTTTTATCTTGTAATGAGCCTATTCCTAATGCTTGAGTTGTGGCATTTACATTGTATGGATTTAATGAATATCTTATTCTGTTAAGGTCATCAATTACTTTTGAGTTCGCAAAGCCTATACCAAGCCTTGCGCCTGCCATTTGGCGTGATTTTGAAAAGGTTTGGGTTACTAATAAGTTATCGTATTTATCTATTAAACTTACTGCGCTTTCGCCACCAAAATCTATGTATGCTTCATCAATTATTACCATACGGCTTTTGCGCGATTTTAATATTTTTTCAATTTCATCAAGTGTTAGCGCTATGCCTGTTGGCGCGTTGGGGTTTGCAATAAATAGCGTGCCCTTTTTTTCGCAAAGTGATTTTATATCTAAACTAAAATCTTCTTTTAACGGAACGGTTTCGTATGGCACATTATTAACTTCGGCAAATACTTTATAAAATCCATATGTAATGTCGGCAAAAACTGCTGGGGTTTTATCATCACAATAAGCCATAAAGGCATAGTTTAAAACTTCGTCAGAGCCGTTTGAAAATATTAAGTTTTCTTCCCCTACATTAAACTCTATACTTGCCACCTTTTTTAGATTAGTAAACTCTGGGTCGCAGTAAAGGTTTAAGGTTTTTAATGCTTTTTTTGCAAGGCTTAATGCCTTTTTGCTTGGGCTAAATGGCGATTCGTTTGTGTTGAGTTTTACATACTTGCGATTTTTGGGTTGTTCGCCTGGGGTGTATGGAGCAAGGTTAATATACTTTTTTGATAAAAACTTACTCATTTTCTTCGCTCCTTATAACAGCGCTTTTTGCGTGCGCAGTTAAGCCTTCTTTTTTCGCAAAATATTCTACATCTTTGCAAACACTTTTAAGCGCATTGCTATCGTAGTAGATATACTGCGTTTTCTTTATAAAATCATCTACTGAAAGTGGGCTTGAAAATCTTGCCGTGCCACTTGTTGGCAAGGTGTGGTTAGTGCCTGCATAATAATCGCCAAGCGCTTCTGGACAGTTTTTGCCAAGGAACACAGAACCCGCGTGATTTACCTTATCTAAATACATAAAGGGGTTATCTACGCATATTTCCAAGTGTTCGGGGGCGATTGAGTTTGATATTTCAATAGCCTTATCTATGCTTTCAGTTATTATAATTTTGCCGTTATTATCAATTGACGCCCTTGCAATTTCACTTCTTTCTAAAAGTGGGATTTGTTTTTCAAGTTCGTTTGATACCTTTAATGCAAACTCTTTATCATCACATATCAAAACTGCTGATGCTAATTTATCGTGTTCGGCTTGAGATAAAAGGTCGGCTGCAATAAAGGCGGGGTTGTTTGTTTTATCGGCAATAACAAGTATTTCGCTTGGACCTGCTATCATATCAATTGATACCAAGCCATACACTTGTTTTTTTGCTTCGGCTACAAATGCGTTGCCTGGACCTACTATTTTATCTGCCTTTGGAATACTTTCCGTGCCAAAGGCAAGCGCGCCTATTGCTTGTGCGCCACCTACTTTATATATTTCATCTACACCTGCTATATATGCGCTTGCAAGTATATATGGGTTTACCG
>JAFTSI010000034.1 GCA_017467345.1 Clostridia bacterium | reverse complement strand
TTCGGTGTTGAAATGATAGCAGTATCCGTTTGTATGCTATTTGGAATACACGGTGGAATGAGTGTGTGGAAGTATTGCAAATTGAAGAAGAAAACAAAGAAAATATAAACTCTAAAAACAACTAAAATAAAAAAAACACACCACATAAAAGGTGTGTTTTTTTGTGCAAAAAATGTCACTATTTCAAACGCGCCCCTTTTAACTAAAAAGGGGCGCGTTTTGTTTGTTGTTAAACTTTTAAATCGTAGCAATCGCACCTGTGAGTGCCTACATATCCCGTATCGTTGCACTTTTCGCAAGCATAACGGGGGTAAATGTCTTTGAGAGTTAAATTAATTTTTGCCAAAATATCGGTTGCTTTTTTGGTAATTTCGGTTTTCTCTTTTTCAAACACTTTAAGGGCATCTTCGTTTTGGTTAATCTCTGCAAAAGCAAGGTCACGCTCAATAGAATTAAGCCTTGAATAAAGTTCGCTAAACCCATTTTCTTCCATAGCCCTTTCCAAATTAACTTGTGCAGTTTGAAGTGCCTTATCTCTACGGCGAGCATATTCGCGGTTATATTCTTCTTGCGAAGTTGCACTTTCTTTTGCGCTTTTTTCCGTGCCTTCTAAAGTATAAACGGAATTATTTTTCCAGTTAGCCAAAACGCCTTGCATATAGGGGATAGGCGAACCTTTACCTGCCGAAAGTTTAGCCGCCTCTAAAATCATTTCATTAGAGAAGTTCCACTCACGCCACTCTGCAAGATTTTTCCTGTCCCACTCATTAGGCCTACGGTTTACACCGCAAGTAATAAGTATTTTCTTAATGAACTCATCATTTTCTTTAATACCTGCAAAATAATCGCCAACGCTTGATAAATCAATAAACCCTTTTTCGTGCAAGGTTTCAACAATTCTGTCCATTTCTTGCAATGTGTTTTTGCCACTCTTAAATGTTTCAGTAGCAATTAAAAGCAAAGTTTCCTTTTTGAAATCGTATTGCACCCATTTTTTAACATAGTTATCAATTTCTGCGTCTAACACATCAACATAAACCGATAGGGCACGGTTGATTGCAATAGCAAGGTCAAACAACTGCTCTTTTTTATCCATATAATCGGCAATTTCTTCTTTTGAAAAACTTTTCATTGAATAGAGTTCAAGTAAAAACTCATCTAACTTATTAAAACTGCCTTTTTTAATTTTTGAAGCGGCAAAAACAATGTTTTCCACCTCAAAATCCAACTCTAAAGTCCACTTTTTAAGCAAAGTTAAGTCTTCAATTTCAGGTGCTCTGCGAAGTTTAAGTGCCTTTAGTATGCGCTCAATTTCACTTGTTCTTAAAATATACGAAGATAACTCTTTTTCCACCTTTTCCACGGTAACAAGCCCACGCGCCCCAAAATCGTTAGCCACTTTTGATATGTATTTATAACCTATGTCGCTACCCTTTCTATCGGCGCAATACTTAACAATCATAAGCATTGCCTCAGGCTTAATGCCATAATTTTCCATAATAGAAAAATATTCGGTGTATTCAGTAGTAGAAATCATACGCGAAGGGAGTAGCGCTTGAAGACCTTTGGTAAATTCGGTGTATTTTTCTGCCTTATACTTCCTTGGCTTAGAAGAACTGCTATTTTTAACGGGTAAATAGGTAACAGAAAAAGGCTCAAGCGATAAAACGGAGCAAAGCCCAAACTCTTCCCAAAACTTAAAGCAATCAATAACTTCGCTTTCTGTCATTTTAAGAGTGTTGGCAACTTCTGTAAGCGACTGGTCAAAAGCCTCATTTTTGCAAAGGAAAAGACCGTAAAGGTAAACCTTAACGGCATTTCCAGAGGCTTCTGGCAAATATTCGTAAATAAATGCGTTTTCTACATCAGTAAAAGCCGAAGCAGAAAACTCTTTAGAATAAGAAAAAGTCATAACCTATAAACCCAAAAGTTTTAATAAAAATAAATAATTACTTGCAAACACAAACTATATGTATTATAATATAACTAATTTAAATAATATAATGGGCAAGTAGCATAACCACGCACTAAAAAAGTGAGTGAAAGCAATTATACTTTATCGCAAGAAAAAAATCAAGCGAATTTAAAAATAAAAAGGAAAAATAACCCGTAATCATTTTACGGATAAACGAGGTAAAAATGTCGGCACAAATATTAACGCCAACCGCCGTATGGGGTGGATTTGAAATAACTGAACAAGTTTTAGCCACCGTATTAAAAGAAAAGCGCATTAAAGATGTAGTTATATCAACTCTTGACATTACTGGCAAAACCACCGAAAACAGTAGTGTAATTATGCGCGCGCACCTTGCAAAAAATGCTCAAGCATCAGTTTCTGGCGCAATTTTAATGGCACTTGGCGCTAACGACGATTATGACGAAAAGGTCGTTTATGACCTTGCTAAAAGTGGCTATTTAGTTTTATCAATCAATCCTTGTGGAACTAATACAGAGTTAGAATACACAAGTTATCCACAAGAATTATCTTATGCCGATTATAGTTTGGTTAAAGATAATCTTTACGATTTAACCTTTGGCATTAAGAAAAACTGTTGGTATGAATGGGGCGTAACTTTAAGGTATGCCTTAAAATACCTAAAATCAATAACAGGTGTAGCAAAGGTTGGTGTAATAGGCATTAACCACTCTGCAACACCCTTATGGCAATTAGCATCTACCGATTTAGAAGGCATTGACTGTGCCGTAATGGTAGGCAACGCAGGTTGGAGTGTGTATAAGGGTATACATAAATGGAGTGGCGAACTTGACCCACAGTTTAATGATGATGCATTAAAGATTTTAGCAGGCATTGAGCCACAAGCCTACGCAAAGAGTATAACCTGCCCAGTATTAATGCTTTCGCCAACAAATAGTGGCGAATATGATGTAGATAGGGCTTTTGATACTGTTGAAAGGGTAGAGGGCTATTCGGCAGTATATTATTCAGTTGGTCACATTAATGGTGTTGACTATAACTCATACGAAAACATAAAAGAGTTTTTTGGCAAGCACTTAACCTTAGGCGCAAGGAAAACTAAACTTCCATCTTCGCCCGAAATCAAGGCAGAACTTGTTGACGGCAAGTTTGAGTTTGAAGTGTTGCCCGATAAAATTAGGAAAGAAGGCGAAGGACTAAAAGAAGTTTTCGTTTATGTAAGCGAAGGCTGTATTGACCCAAAATATCGCTCTTACTATAAAGTTAACGGAATAGAAAAGGGTGGAAAATACTATTTTGAATACACCCCCTACTATCAATCAAAAAATATAGTGGCTTACGCAAATGCCACCTATGAAACAGGCTACACGGTAAGTTCGCCCATAATTTGCAAAAAGTTTAATGCAGAGCAAATTAAAAAAGCGTGCAAGTCAACGGTAGTTTACTCTAATAGAAAAATCAATGGCGAAAGTGTTTTTGCAGGTCTTACCGAAAGGTTGTTTGACTATGAAAACGACGGCAAGGTTTTAGTTAAAAACGGACCTATGGACATATCAGGCGTGCGTGCCGATAAAGGATTAATCACCTTTAAGGTTAATGCCGAAAAAGATTGTCCTAAAAACGACGCAATACTTTTGTTAGACTTATTTTTGAAAGAGGCTGGAGAGTTTAGCGTAAGTTTAGTGTGCGATATGTTTGGAGCAAAAACCGAATACAAAGCAAACGTTTCGGTATCTGGTGGCAAGGTATGGCACAATGTAATGCTTGAAATAGGCAAGTTTAAGTCAAGCGAAGGCAGAGTTTTAAAGAATTATCAAGGAATAAATGCTATAATTTTTAACTGTGAAAGCACCTACCTAATAAACAATGTGCTTTGGATTTAACAGTTTAACCAAAAAATAAAAGGCAATAATTAAATTATGCAAGAGTATATAAAGGTAAAAAACAGTCTAAAAGAAATTGCAGACAAAGCATATAGGTCAAATAAAAGGTATGTGGTAGTAACCACGATACTATCTTTAATTGTGCTTTTATTCGTATATTTTACCTTTTTTGTATACACAAATGTAGTGGTAGATGGGTCTTCAATGTATGCCACATTAGAAAACGGAGATGTTTTAATAGCCAACAGAAAGTCCACCCCCGAAAAGGGCGACATAGTAATTATTGACGATATGCTTGGCGAAGGCAACTGGATAATCAAGCGCGTTATAGCAACTGGTGGCGACACGGTGAAAATTGAACACGGCAAGGTATATGTAAACGGCGTTGCTATCACTGAGCCTTATGCTTATGGACAAACTAACTGCAACGGCTCATATTTAAGGGAAGGTCAAGTTATCACCATAAACGAAAATGAATATTTTTTCCTTGGCGACAACAGAGAAAATAGTTCGGATAGCAGGGTGTTTGGCACGGCAAAAAGTGAAAACATAGTAGGCGTAGTTGAAGAGTGGTCAATTAAAACCAAAGAGTTTAGGAACAAGATTTACGATTTTTTTAAGATAGAACGATTTTAGTATAAGGGAAAGGGAAATTGAACATTTTTAAAAGCCGATTAATTTTTGGCGCGATAAAAGGAATAATAAGCACGGTTTTCAAAACCGTATATAGAATACTTGGCTTATTCAACTTGCAAATCACCTTGCTTGTTTTGGTGGTTGGTTTAATACTGCTAATAACAGGAGTGTTTGCAAGTGTTCCCGCAATATTAACTGCATTTTGGATAGCGCTTGCATTAAGCATTGTGCTTGCAGGATTTTTAACGGTATCAAAGGTTAAAAAGTGGGGTGGCAAGATTTTCAAAAAGAAAAAAGACACCCGTTTAGAGCACGCAGATGTTAGCCAAGTTCCCGAAAAATTAAGTAGCGAACAACCTAATAATGTTAACCAAAATGTAGCACCCACCAGGCCAAGTTATAACGAATATCAAACCCAAACGGCATATACGGCTCAATCCCCTGTGGAAATAAGGTATGAACCAAAGGTTATATACCCCATATATTTTAGGGCAAAGCAAAACCCAAACTATGTGTTTGCAGAGTATGCTGATAGATACGAACTTTTTTACGATAACGGATATAACCTTTCAAAGGTTAGAACCGACTATAAGAAATAGGTGTATAAATGGAATATTTTACCGAAAACGAATTAATAGCAGTAAAGCGCCAACGCAATAAACTGCTAACAATTTACCTAATAGTTTTAGCGATATTTGTTGTTTTAAGCGTGGGGCTATTCATATGGTATAGGCTTTTGCCATACGGCTCAAATCACGATATCATAATTAGATTAATAGCCTATCCGTTAACGGCAGTATTTGTGGTGTTTTCCTTTATATTTTTAGGCATACCCTATAAGCGCGCCAACAAATACTACCAACTATGCACTCACTTAAAAAACGGAATACGCGAAACAAGTGAGGGCGAATTTTTAGAGTATGATGAAAGCAAAACCATTAAAGATGGTGTAGATATGAAGGCGCTTGTATTCATAGAAAAAAGTGGGTATAAGGGCAGAGATTTTGAGCGCAAGGTTTTAGTATTTTATGAAAAGCCTTTTCCAGAGTTTAGTAAAGGTGAAAGGGTAAAATACATAACCCAAGGCAACACACTAATTAACTACGAAAAAATATAGACCTATTAAGGAGAAAAAATATGAAAGCAATAGTAACGGTAATCGGCAAAGACAAATCTGGTATAATCGCAAAGGTATCAACGGCGATTGCAGAGTGCGAAGTAAACATTGAAGACATTAGCCAAACCATAGTTCAAGGCAACTTTACTATGATAATGCTATGCGACTTATCGGCATCAAAAATGCCACTAAAAGCTTTCCACGAAAAACTTGTTAAACTTGGCGAAGAGATAGGTGTTTCTATCCATGTTCAACACGAAGACATTTTTAATGCTATGCATAAAATCTAATATGCACGGTTGATTATTTGATTATATGCACAGGTGATAATATGAACATACTAAACAGAAACGAAATAATTGAAACGATAGATATGGTAGAAAAGGAGCACTTTGATGTTCGCACAATAACAATGGGAATATCACTACTATCTTGCATACGCGATAGTGCAGAAGAAACTGCAAGGCTCTGCTACGACAAAATATGTAAAAAGGCCGAAAACATAGTAAAGGTGGCAGAAGACCTTGGTATGGAATACGGCATACCCATTATAAATAAGCGCGTATCAATAACCCCTGCAAGTATGCTAACTGCTAACTTTTCTGGCAAAGAAGTAGTTCTTGCAAAGGCTCTTGACAACGCAGCAAAAACTGTTGGGATTGACTTTTTGGGTGGCTACTCTGCCCTTGTTCAAAAGGGTATGACCTCTTTTGAACGCTCATTTATAGAAAGTATTCCAGAAGCACTTTCAGTTACCGAAAGAATGTGCTCATCAATAAATGTAGGCTCATCAAAATCGGGCATCAATATGGACGCAGTAAGTTTAATGGGCAAAATCGTTAAAGAAACGGCTAACCTAACTGCCGATAAAGATGGCCTTGGCGCGGCAAAATTAGTTGTATTTTGTAATGCCGTTGAAGATAATCCCTTTATGGCAGGCGCTTTCCACGGTGTAGGCGAAGCCGAAACTGTAATAAATGTTGGCGTATCCGGTCCAGGTGTAGTTCACCACGCACTAAAAGGTGTTAAGGGATTGTCAATAGGCGAAGTTTGCGAAACCATCAAAAAAACTGCCTTCAAAATATCAAGGGCAGGTATGCTTATCGCAAAAGAAGCAAGCAAACGCTTAAACGCAGAGTTTGGTATTATTGACCTATCACTTGCGCCCACACCTGTTATGGGTGATAGCGTAGCGCACATATTAGAAGAAATCGGCTTGCAAAGTGTAGGTGCGCACGGCACTACTGCTGCGTTAGCATTACTTAATGATGCCGTTAAAAAAGGCGGGGTAATGGCAAGTGGCAATGTAGGTGGATTGTCAGGTGCATTCATACCTGTTAGCGAAGATATAGGAATGATTAATGCTGCCGAAAAGGGCGCAATCAGTTTAGATAAATTAGAGGCAATGACTTCGGTTTGTAGCGTAGGCATTGATATGGTTGCAATTCCAGGAAACACATCTGCCGAAACCATTAGTGGTATTATTGCCGACGAAGCGGCAATCGGTATGATAAACAACAAAACTACTGCCGTTAGAGTAATACCCGTTCCAAACAAAGGTGTTGGCGAATATGTAGAGTTTGGTGGACTACTTGGCAGAGCGCCTATTATGAAAGTTAGCGATTATTCTTGTGCCGACTTTATTAACCGTGGTGGCAGAATACCTGCGCCAATCCATAGCAATAAGAACTAATATTAAGGGGATTTATTTTGAGTAAATACGACTGGGCGATAGAAGATATTTTTTCAAGCATAGATGAGTTTTATAAAACTTGCGAAGAAATAGAAAACAAAATTGATTTTAGCGAATTTAAGGGAAGATTAAATGATGCTAAAACCTTTTTGTCGTGTATGAAAAAGCAAGAAGAACTTGCTCGCGTTTTAGATAAATTATCGGTATACGCAATGATGATGCACGATACCGACACTTCAAGTAGCACTTATGATGCTTTGATGTCAAAGGTAATGTCGCTTGGCACAAAGTATTCGCAAAGCGCGGCGTTTATCGTTCCAGAACTAACTGCCTTGCCAGAAGAAACTCTTAAAGGTTATATTGAAAACCCACTCCTTAAAGAATACGACTATTCGTTAAAAGGCATTTTAAAACAAAAAGCGCACATTTTAAGCGAAAGCGAAGAAAAATTGCTTGCCCTTGCAAGTGAGCCATTTTCTTGCTTTAAGGAAATATTTACAAAAATAGATAATGCCGATTTGCCATTAACAACCATAACCCACAAGGGCGAAAAGATAGAACTATCTCACGGCACCTACGGTTTAATTATGCACGGCACAGATAGGGCACTAAGGCAAAAATGTTTCAAAGCCTACTATAAAGCATATAAAGATTTGCTAAACACAATTTCATCAACCTATATAGGTAGTGTAAAAAAAGATGTGTTTTTCACAAGGGCAAGAAAGTATAATTCCACAATGGAACGCGCTTTAATAGGCGAAGATGTTTCGCCCAAGGTTTACGAAAAACTTTTAGATTGCGTTCATAAAGCATTACCAGAACTTCACGATTATATTGCCGAAAAGAAAAAGATTTCTAAATATAAAAAGTTCAATATGTATGATATTTACGCACCCGTTTGTGATGGCGTAGAACTTAAACTTTCATATGACAATGCGTTTGAGTTAGTAAAGGAAGGTTTAGCCCCACTTGGCAAAGACTATATTGAACTATTAGATAAAGCAAAAAATGAGCGTTGGATTTCGGTATACGAAACAAAAAATAAGCGTAGTGGCGCATATTCCGTTTGCGTATACGACACCCACCCTTATGTATTGCTAAACTATAAAGAAACCACGCACGATGTGTTCACAATCGCCCACGAATTAGGCCACGCAATGCACTCATACTACTCAAACAAAAATCAACCCTATTCAAAGGCAGATTACAGAATATTCGTTGCAGAAGTTGCAAGCACGGTAAACGAAACCTTGCTTATAAAACACTTACTTAAAAAGGCAACCGATAACAAACTAAAAAAATACCTATCGTCATACCTACTTGAAATGATTAGAACAACGGTGTTCCGTCAAACAATGTTTTCAGAGTTTGAAGAGTATTCGCATAGCACGGTAGAAAACAACTTGCCACTCACAAAAGATAGTATGAACGAAAAGTATTTATCGCTTAACAAAGCCTACTATGGCAATGCCGTTATTTCTAACGAAGAAATTGCATATGAGTGGGCAAGGATACCACACTTTTATAGGTCATTCTATGTATATAAATACGCAACGGGTTTAATAAGCGCGCTTGCTATTGCCGATAGAATACTAACTGAGGGCGAAAGCGCAGTAAACGATTATAAAAAGTTTTTATCATCAGGTGGTAGTGATAGCCCCATAGAACTATTAAAAATTGCAGGGGTAGATTTGCTTACAGATGTGCCTTACGAAAAGGCTTTCAAAACTTTTAGCGAAACGCTAAAAAACTTTAAGGAATATAACTAAAGGGGAAAGATTATGGCATCACAAAAAAACGAAAAGAAAAAGATAAATAAAAACTTGCTTGTAGATATGCCACACAGCGTAGAAGCCGAACAAGCATTACTTGGCTGTATAATTTTAGATAACAGAATACAAGTAGAAGTTGCTGCTAACTTAAATGCAGACGACTTTTACGTAGAGGCGCACAAAATAATATTTTCGGCAATGAACGATTTAATTATCAAAAATCAACCTGTTGATATGGTAATTCTTGCTGATTCTTTAGATGCTGAAGGCAATTTAGAGCAAATAGGTGGCGTAGAATACTTGGCTCAGTTAGCCGACTTTATGCCCTCAACTGCAAACTACAAAAGTTACTTTGATATCGTAAAAAATGACAGTATGCGCCGTAAACTCATATTTGGCGCAAGTGATATCATTAAATCAAGTATAGATATCAAAGAATCACTAGATTCGCTTGCTTTTGCCGAAAAAACCGTTTACGACATATCTAATATGGCCGACACAAGTGAAATGACCAAAGTAAGCGCAGTTCTTCCAGAAGTTATGGCAACCCTTGACGAGCTAAGCAAAAACACATCAAGTGTAAAAGGAATTAAGACAGGGTTTACTGGTATAGATAGTTTGCTTAATGGATTACATAAGAGCGACCTTATAATTTTAGCAGCCCGCCCTGCGGTAGGTAAAACATCATTTGCAATGAATGTGGTTTCAAATGTTGCCTTACAAGGCTCTTCGTGCGCAGTATTTTCACTTGAAATGAGCAAAGCCCAACTTGTTCAAAGAATGGTTTGTTCGGTTGCAGGTGTTAATATGGCAAATGCAAAAAAAGGATTAATGAGTAAAAATGAATGGGTAAAGATTGCAAGGGCAAGAGAACTACTTTCAAACTCTAAAATCTATATTGACGATTCGGCTTTAATCACCCCACAACAAATATTGTCAAAATGCCGTAGATTAAAGAGCAAAGTTGGATTAGATTTAGTTATGATTGACTATGTTCAACTTATGAATAGCGAAAATAGTAAAAAAGATGCTAACCGTCAACAAGAAATATCAGAGATTTCAAGATACCTAAAAATTATGGCAAAGGAACTAAATGTTCCCGTAATAGCCCTATCACAATTATCGCGTTCGGTAGAGCAAAGAAAGGGCAGGCCACAACTTAGCGACCTTCGTGAATCTGGTGCAATTGAACAAGATGCCGATATCGTTATGTTCATACACCGCCCCGATAAAGGCGCAACAGAAAAGGAACTTGCCGAAGGCAAGGTTCAACCAAATGTTGCCGAAATACTAATTGAAAAACACCGTAACGGTAGCACGGGTGTAGTAAAACTATACTTCAAAGGGGAAACCACCACTTTCGTTAACCTTAATAAAGATGGCGAAATTATAGGGGAAAAAGATGATGACGCAGAAACCCCAAACGCACCTGTTGAAAAAGACTTATCGCCCATAACAGTAGATGATGCGCCATTTGATGTAGAAGAAGAGCCTGCAAAAGAAGATGGGGGCGACGCGCTTTTTGACTAAAATGCAAACGGAAATATTAAAACTAAACGCAGATAGCGTTGAAAAAGCAAAAAATCTTTTGCTTAATGGCGAAGTGGTAGCAATTCCCACCGAAACGGTTTACGGACTTGGTGCAATAGGATTAAACCCCACAGCCGTTAAAAAGATTTTTGAAATAAAGGGTAGGCCAAGCGATAACCCACTCATAGCGCATGTGCACGAAGATTACGATTTAAGTAAACTTGTTCACATTGAAAAAGGCTATGCAAAAAAACTCATAAAAGAGTTTACCCCAGGCCCACTAACATTAGTGTTTTATAGCAAGGGTGTGGTGTGTGATGAGGCAACTTGTGGTGGCAAAACACTTGCCGTTAGAATACCTGAACACAAAGGTGCAAGGCAACTGCTTAAAGCAGTAAATCAACCAATCGTTGCGCCAAGTGCAAACCTATCAAAGCACACAAGCCCAGTAACTGCAAACCATGTATATAACGATTTAAACGGCAAAGTTAAGTTAATACTTGATGGTGGCAAATGCAAGGGTGGAATAGAGAGCACGGTGTTAGATTGCACGGGCGAAGTGCCAAGAATACTACGCGCAGGCTTAATTACAAAAGAGATGATTGAAAGGGTGTGTGGCGCTTGCGAAATTGCCGAACATAAAGATGGCGACGAAGTAAAGTCCCCCGGTGTAAAATACACCCACTATCAACCAAAATGCCAAACTGCGCTATTTTACGAAAGTGAATTAGAAAGTGCAAAATCGCTTTATAACAACTATTTAAGTCAAGGCAAAGTGCCATATATAATGTGCCAAACTGCTTTTGATAAAGAGTTTAAGGGCTATAACATTTTAAGCCTTGGCGAAAGCGAATACGATATGGCAAACAATTTATACGATAAACTTTTAGAGGGCGAAACAAAAGCCGACATAATAATAGCGGTAGCATTTGAGAGATACGACGGCGTGTATTTAGGTGTAATGAACCGCTTAAAAAAATCGTGTGGAAGATTATGAAAAAAATAATATTCGTATGCACGGGCAACACCTGTCGTAGCCCGATGGCAGAACTCATTTTGAAAAACAAACTTAAACTTGCCGAAGTTAAGGGTATAAAGGTAAGTAGTGCAGGCCTAAATGCTATTGACGGCGCAAAAATAAGCCCCAACTCTCAAAAAGCATTAAAGCAGTTAGGCATTAAAAGTTATGCCTTTCGCTCAAAGTTTTTAACGCCCGAAATGTGCAGAAAAGCCGACCTAATAATTTGTATGACATCAATGCACAAGGCAGTTTTAGCAGAGTATAAAAACGCATTTACTATTGCCGAACTAACAGGGCTTGGCGATATACCCGACCCATACGGCAGAGATTTAATGACATATATAAGAACTTCGCACGCAATAATAGATGCTTGCGATATAATACTTGAAAAACTAATGGAAAGATAAAAGGAGAAAATTATGAAAATAGCAATCGGTTGTGACCACGGTGGAATTAACCTAAAACCCGAACTCATCAAATACCTTGAAAGTAAGGGCGTAGAATATATTGACTTTGGTTGTTACGACAAAAACTCAGTTGACTATGTAGACTATGCAATTAAAGTGTCAAAATCCGTTCAAAGCAAAGAGTGCGATTTAGGTATTTTAATATGTGGCACAGGAATAGGAATGAGCATTGTTGCAAACAAGTTTAAGGGTATTCGTTGCGGGCATTGTCACGACGCTTTTAGCGCAAAAATGACAAGGCTTCATAACAATGCTAATATTTTAGCATTTGGCGAAAGGGTAATAGGCGTTGGGCTTATGACCGAAATTGTAGAAAACTTTATCTTCACCGATTTTTCAGGTGATGAAAGACATATCAGGCGCGTTGAAAAAATAAAAGCGGTTGAAAATGAAAATATGAAATAAAAGATGGAGAAAGTTATGAATAAAGTAAGAAAGGCTATAATACCTGCAGCAGGCTTAGGCACAAGATTTTTGCCAATAACAAAAGCCGTTCCAAAGCCAATGCTACCCGTTTTAGATAAACCTACTATTCAATACATAACCGAAGAACTAACCGAAGTAGGCATTGAAGAAATAATAATAGTTGTATCGCCAAACTCAGGCGTAATAGAAAACCACTTCGGCATAGCCGAAAACCTTGAAAAGCGCCTTTTAGAAGATGGCAAGCAAAAACTATACGATATAGCATTAAACACAAGAAAGTTCAATGTAAAGTTTGCCGTTCAAACTGTTGCCAACGGTTTAGCAGGCGCAATACTTTGCGCAGAGCCATTTATTAAAGATGAGCCATTTGCCTTGCTTTTAGGCGACGAACTACTTTGCGCCGAAAAAGGTCAAACCCCTTGCATTAAAAAACTTGTAGATATATTTGAAAAAACAGGCAAGAGTGTTATTGCAACTATGGAAGTGTTTGGCGACCAAGTTAGTATGTATGGCAATATCGGTTACGACAAAGAAGAAAATGGCATAATGCAAGTTAACCAAATTGTTGAAAAGCCAAGTGTAAACGACGCGCTTTCAAATAACGCAATAATCGGTAGATATGTAATTGCAGGTGGGGTAATGGAAAAACTCAAAAAACTCACCCCAAGAAACAACGAAATCTACTTTACTGATGTATTAGATGAATTAGCAATGAAAGGCGAACTTTTAGCAAGTGGCTTTGAGGGCAATCGCTATGATGTTGGCGATAAAGCAGGCTATATCAAAGCAAATGTAGAAATGGCGTTAAAGAGTGGCGAAATAGGCCAAGAAATTAAAGAGTATATTTTAGATTTAGCAAACAGGATTTAACTTTTAATGATTGATAAAAAATGCAAAACTTGTGGAACGACACTTTCAACCTTTTATAACACAAGTTATTTAGGCTGTCCAGATTGCTACAAATATTTTCGTAGCGAAATAATAGGCGCAATAGGTAAAATCCAAGGTGGAGCGCGCCATCACGGCAAGCGCCCCAAACTATCGTTTGAAGACAGAGAACTTTTAAACGATTATAAAGCCTATGTTGCCGAAAAGGATAGGGCAGGCACAGAAGGTAGATTTTCAGATATGGCAAAACTAAATAAAATCATTGCTGACCTTGGCGAAGAACTCAAAAGAAGGGGGCTATTATGAGCGTAATAATTCCCGACCTTTTGAAAGGCACAATAATAATGAGTAGGGTGCGCCTTGCAAGAAATGTAAACGGCTACCCTTTCAAAATTGAAAATCCTGCCACGGCAATGGAAATGGTAAAAAAGGTATATCGCGCGCTCAATAAAGCCGATACTTTTAACCTATACTACACGGCAAACCTATCCCCCTTAAAACTTGAAGCAATGAAAGAGCAACACCTAATAAGCCAAAACCTAATTGAAAATAGGCTATGTGGTGCAGCCCTTGTAAATGCCGATAAAACTGTTTCGGTAATGGTTAACGAAGAAGATGTAATTCGTGAACAATGCTTTATGAAAGGTTTAAGGCTTGAAGAGTGCTATCATAAACTAAACAAGATTGATGATGAACTTGCCAAAAGCATAGATATAGTATTTGATGAAGAACTTGGCTATTTAACTGCTTGCCCAACTAATTTAGGCACGGGGCTTAGGGCTTCGGTAATGCTATTTTTACCTGCGCTTACCGAAGGGGGTAAAATAGGCGCGCTTGTTGCCGAAATGAAAAAGGCAGGTCTAACAGTCCGTGGTCTTTATGGCGAAGGCAGTAACGCAGAGGGTTATATGTATCAAATAAGCAACGAAGTAACCTTGGGCGTTAGCGAAGAAGACATAATTAATGCAGTAGAAGATGCCGTTGAAAGCATAGCAAGGGCAGAGCGCAAAGAAATGGAAAGGCTATACTATAAGCGCGAAATTGAAGTGCTTGACCGTGCATCAAAATCGTTTGGCGTGCTAACCAACGCATACCTACTTTCTTATGGAGAGTTTTTAGGTCATATAGCAAATGTAAAACTTGGCGCGCTATTAGGGTTGCTACCTATAACCGATATAGAAGCGCTTGATGATTTAATAGTAAGTGTTCGCCCTGCAAGTTTATGCTTGCAATACGGCAAAGAAATATCGCAAAAGAATAGGGATAGAGTTCGTGCCGAATTCGTGGGTGGAAAATTAAAAAAATTAAAGGAGTAAAATATGTATTACGAAGCATTTTCAAATAACGCAAACCATGTTATAGAACTATCAAGAATGCTTGCAAAACATTACGGTTGTAATTATGTAGGCAGAGAACATATTTTATACGGATTAATAAACGCAACAGATGGTAGGGCGGCGGCAATTTTAAGGGAAGCAGGCGTAGATAACGATAGGTATATCTACTATTTCAAAAAGACCATTGACCCCACCTTAATAGTATCTGGCTCAATGTTTACCCCCAAAACCAAGCGCTTATTTGAACGCGCAGTTGACATTTCAATTAAAGCGCACTCTGGTTTTGTAGGCACGGTGCATTTACTTTTAGCGCTTTTAACTGATGAAGATGGCGCTGCGCTTGGCATACTAAAAAGTATGCGTATTGATACCGAAAAGATTGCAGATGAACTTTACATTTCTCTTTTCCCAGAAGTTTTAGAAGAGCAAGACGAACCTGATGAACCTTTTATGTTCCGTGAGTTTGGTGGCAATTCTCAAAGCAATACAAGAAAAGAACAAAAAGAAAAAGAAAGAGATGACGATAGCGCAGAACTTGGCGAATTAACCAAGTTTGGCGTTAACTTAAACAAACTTGCAAAAGATGGTAAACTTGACCCTGTTATCGGCAGAAAGAACGAAATTGATAGGGTAGTTCAAATACTATCAAGAAGAACAAAAAATAACCCCGTATTAATCGGCGAACCAGGTGTAGGTAAGTCGGCAGTAGTAGAGGGTTTAGCACAAGCCATTGAAAAGGGCGCAGTTCCAGAAATCCTTGCCGATAAAATAGTGTTCTCACTAAACATAAGCAGTATGCTTGCAGGCACTAAATACCGTGGCGACTTTGAAGAACGCTTAAAGAAGATGATTGACACCGTTAAAGCAAACGGCAAAATCATACTATTCATTGATGAAATCCACAACATTGTAGGGGCAGGCTCTACGGGTGATGGAAATATGGACGCTGCAAACATCTTAAAGCCAATGCTTGCGCGTGGCGAACTACAAACCATAGGCGCAACCACCATTGATGAATATAGAAAATATATTGAAAAAGATGCCGCTTTAGAGCGCCGTTTCCAACCCATAATGGTAGAAGCGCCAAGTGTAGAAGAGGCAATTGAAATATTAAAAGGCTTGCGTGATAAATACGAATCGCACCACGGCGTATCAATTCCAGATGATGCCATTATTTCGGCAGTAAGTTTATCTGATAGATACATCACCGATAGATTTTTACCCGACAAAGCCATAGATCTTATTGATGAAGCGGCATCAAGGGTGCGTTTAGACAGTTATAATTCACCAGTTGAAGCCAAGGCTAAAGAAACAGAACTTGCCCGCTTAAATGCTCAAAAAGCCGATGCACAAAGGCGTGATGATTTAGAGCGCGCTCTAAAAATCAACAAGGAAATTGAAAGGGTAAATAAAGAACTTGAAGAAATTAGGGCTAATGCCGAAAAGAAAGGTGAAAGCCGTAAACAACTCACTCTCACCCCAGACGATATTGCAAAAGTAGTAAGCACTTGGACGGGAGTTCCCGTAGTAAAACTCACCGAAACGGAAGCGCAAAAACTACTTGATTTAGAAGATGTGTTGCATAAGAGAGTTATCGGTCAACACCAAGCCGTAAAATCGGTTAGTGATGCTATTAGAAGGGCAAGGGCAGGTTTAAAAGACCCCAACCGTCCAGTAGGCTCATTTATATTTGTAGGACCTACGGGTGTTGGTAAAACCGAACTATCTAAGGCGCTTGCCGAAGCGGTGTTTGGCAACGAAAACGCACTTATAAGGGTTGATATGAGTGAGTTTATGGAAAAGCACTCAGTATCAAAATTAGTTGGCGCGCCTCCAGGATATGTGGGCTTTGATGAAGCAGGTCAACTCACCGAAAAGGTTAGAAGAAAACCATATTCGGTAGTATTGTTTGATGAAATTGAAAAGGCTCACCCAGATGTGTTCAACATAATGCTACAAATCCTTGATGATGGTAGGCTTACCGATAGCAAGGGCAGGTTAGTAGACTTTAAGAACTCTATAATAATAATGACATCAAATGTAGGCGCAAGCGACACTCAAAGGGTAAACACTTTGGGCTTTGTTGGAAGTAAAGAAGCCGAATACGATAAGATGTGCGATAGGTATATGGATGCGCTTAAAGCAAAGTTCCGCCCAGAGTTCTTAAACCGTATTGACGATATAATCATCTTTGAAAAACTTGGCAAAGAAGAAACTTCAAAGATTGCCGAAATACTTTTAGCAAGTTTAAGAAAACGCCTTGCAGTAATGGATGTAAAAATGGAAATAACTGATGGTGCTATGAACTTAATAACCGAACTTGGTTATGATGCTACCTATGGCGCAAGGCCACTTAAAAGGGTTATCCAACGCAAGATTGAAGATAAACTTAGCGAAGAGATACTTCGTGGCAACTTAAAAGAAAATAGCACGCTTGTTATTGACGCAGAAAACGGGCAATTCACATTTAATTCAAAAACTGAATAATAAAAAAAGGGTTTTAACCCTTTTTGATAGTAATAATAAGTGAAGGGAGGAATATTATGAAAATAGAAATCACAGGAAGAAACTACACAGTAAGCGAACACTTAAAAGAAGTAACCGAACAAAAACTTAAAAAACTTGATAAGTATTTTGCTCATGACAACACGGTTGCAAGAGTATGCTTTAAGCAAGAAGCGTCTTCCCGCACCACCGAAATTATGCTTGACTATGCAGGCAAGTTTGTAAGGGCAACTGCAACGGGCGATAACTTTTACGATAATATAGATATAGTATTGCCAAAGATAGAAGGTCAAATCCGTAAACACAGAACGCGTTTTGACCAAAGCAGTAAAGTAAGCGCATATAAAGAGCAAGCGGTGTTCTTTGAAGAAAAACCAGTAAAGCAAGGCAAAGTAGTTAAAGAAAAGAGTTTTGCCTTAAAGCCTATGACGGTTGATGAAGCAATAGAAGAAATGGAACTTCTTGACCACGCCTTCTATGTATTCTTAGATGCAAAAACACAAACCGTTCAAGTATTATACAAAAGGAATGATGGCGATTTAGGACTTATTGAGCCACAAATCTAAACTATGCAATTAGGTATATCAACAGCATCACTATTTACAAGGTTTAACACCGAAGATGCAATAAAGTTTCTAAACCAAAACGGCGTAAAAACTGCCGAAGTGTTTTTAGAAAGTTATTGTGAATACAATAAAAAGTTCGGCAAACTTGTAAACAAAAACCGTGGCGACACAAAAGTTCACTCAATACATACGCTAACCACACAGTTTGAACCACAACTATATAGCGTAAACGAAAGGGCAAAAGCCGATTCGTTTAATCTGCTTAAAGGCACGGCGCAGGCTGCAAAAGAAATGGGCGCAAAATACTATACATTTCACGGCACGGCAAGGCTTAAAAAAAACTCTGCGCCACTTGACCACGATAGGGTGGGTAAAATCACTCAGGAAATTATTGACACTATCGCGCCATACGGCTTAACACTTGCCTACGAAAATGTGCATTGGTGCAACTATAACTACCTTGGCTTTTTTGAAGAAATGAGAAAAAGAACAACTGGCTTAAAAGCCACGCTTGATATAAAGCAAGCAAGAAGTTCTAATCTTTCGCCATTTGATTTAATCAAAGAAATGGGTAGCGATATTGTAACCGTTCATTTAAGCGACATTTTAGATAATGGTAAAATGTGTTTACCAGGCAAAGGTATAACCGATTTTGAACAACTGTTTCGCGCACTATATGATAAAGGTTTTAATGGTGCTATGCTAATTGAAGCCTATTCTGGCGATTACGGTAAAAATGAAGAACTGTTTGAAAGTTTAGATTATATTAGTAATTTAGCAGAAAAAATATTCAAATAATTAAAGCACGGCAAACGCCGTGCTTTTAATTTAAAACTAAAACAAACGCCCTAACGATAGGGCGTTTGCTTTTTTATAAAGAGATTTTTAAGATTTTCTATATAAGTAATCAGTCAAATCTATGTTATCGGTATGTAAAATATCGAGAATGAGTCGGTCAAAGAAAATCAAATACTGATTTTTCAGTATTATTCAGCCGGTTTATTCTTCTCGATTTCAAAAGTATCAAGAATGGCTTTGATAATCTCTTCACGCGTTTCCGTTTTGATAGGATGGGCAATATCTTTATACTCACCGTCGTTAGTTTTACGGCTTGGCATAGCGATAAAGTATCCTTCTGTGCCTTCTATAACTTTGATATCGTGAACCACGAAACAATCGTCAAAGGTTACGGAAGCGACTGCTTTGAGTTTGCTATCGTCTTTTTTAACAATGCGAACTCTAACATCGGAAATTCTCATATCGTTACCTTCCTCCATATTTAGTATGTTAATTTTATCATACAAAAATGCTAATTTCAATAGGGTTTTGAAAAAAATTTGCATATTTTTCCACTTTTTTCCACTTTTTTTGCTAATTTTCACGCAAAAAGTGGTTTTTTTCATAAAATGAGTTATGAAAAAAATTGATTTTATTTCAAAGTATAATTGCTTTTATTTTATCGGCATAGGCGGTATCTCAATGAGCGCGCTTGCAAAACACCTTTTATCACTAAAAAAGCAAGTTTTTGGTAGCGATAAAAGTAAAAGCGACGAAGTTCAAGAACTCATTAATTTAGGTATAACGGTATATAACGAACATAACCCAAAAAATATAAAGGGCGCACAGGTTGTGGTATATACTTCGGCTATTAGCGAAAACAATCCAGAACTCATATACGCAAAATCTAAAGGACTTAAGTTGGTAAAGCGCGCCGAACTATTATCTAATATTTTATCACACTATAAAAACGCAATATGTGTTAGTGGTAGCCACGGCAAAACCACTTGCTCAGCAATGCTATCGCGCGTTTTAGATGTGGCCAAAAAATCGCCCACCTGTTTTATAGGTGGAATAGATAAAACCTTTTCAAACTACACTCTGGGCAAAAGCCAGATAGCCGTGTGCGAAGCGTGTGAGTATAAAAGAAACTTTTTACTTCTTAATTCAAAGTATAAAATTGTTCTTAATATAGATAACGACCATTTAGAAAGTTTTGGAAGTATTTCTAACCTTATAAGCGATTTTAACACCTTTATAAAGGGAAGTATTGCCGTAATAAACAATGATGACTTGCTTTCTAAAAACCTAACCCCAACCAAAAAAATCACCTTTGCAATAGAAAATGTAGCAGAGTATACTGCAAAAAAATTAAAAGAAACAAGATATGGCTACAATTTTATTGCATTACATAACGGCAAAAAACTTGGCAAAATAAAACTCAATGTAAAGGGTAAACATAATATATATAACGCGCTTGCAGTAATAAGTGTTTGCCATAATTTAGGTATTTTGTTTAAGGATATCAAAAATGGCTTAAAAATGTTTAGGTCGGTTAAGCGCAGAAACGAATTTTTAGGTAAGTTTAGGGGAATAAAAGTATATGCCGATTATGCCCACCACCCAAACGAAATAAAAGCAACGCTTTTAGGGTTTAAGGCATATAGCAAAAAAGATTTAGTTATATTCCAACCCCACACCTACTCACGAACACGGCTACTATTAAACGACTTTGTAAATGTGTTAAAACCCATTAATAAATTAGTGCTATATAAAACCTACCCTGCGCGCGAAAGTTATGATTATTCTGGTAGCGAAAGTAAACTATGTTTAGAAGTTGCAAAATCATCAAAATACCCACCAACACTTTGTATGACAGAAAAAGAACTTTTTGCACTACTAAGTAAAGAGAAAAATATAAAACGCGCTTTTATTTTAGGCGCAGGCGATTTATATAATATTATAAAAGAAAGGCTAATAGAAAAAAAGAAATAATAGTATAAAAAACGCTTGCAAAAAAGCGCGATTTATAGTATCATTTAGGTATAGATTTTATCATAGGAGAGAATCGGCAATATGGTTCAAAAGAAAAGAAAAATATCTATACTTGGCACAGGCAATGTTGGCGCAACAATCGCCTACACTTTGGTAAATCAAGGCGTATGCTCTGAAATAGTTTTGGTAGATATAAATAAGGCAAAAGCAGAAGGCGAAGCACTTGACTTAACTCAATGTGCAGCAAGTGTTCCATCAGTAAAAGTATGGAACGGCGAATATGAAGATGTTGCAGGAAGCGATATCGTAGTAGTAACCTTCGGTATGGCAAGAAAGCCCGGTCAAACAAGGCTTGACCTTGCTAAAATCAATATCGGCATACTTCAATCAGTAATGCCAAATGTAGCAAAAATTGCACCTAACGCAATTTATGTTATCGTTTCTAACCCAGTAGATGTATTAACCTATGCAACAATCAAATGCACAGGTTTACCCGTAAACCAAGTAATCGGCACGGGCACACTTCTTGACTCTAACCGTTTATCTAAATCGGTTGCAGATTACTGTGGGGTAGATGTTCACAATGTAAACTCATTTGTTCTTGGCGAACACGGTGATGCTTGTATGAGCCCATGGAGTTTATGCACCATTAGTGGTTTACCTGTTAAAGAATACGCAAAGCGCTTTATGGGTGTTGAAGAAAGCGTATTAAATGATGAACTTGAAAATATTTATACCGGTATGGTAAAAGCAGGCGCAAAGGTTATCGCAGCAAAGGGCGCAACCTTCTATGCAATTGCAGCATCAACCGTTCAACTCATCAAAGCAATCTGCGCTGATACCGACACCATTTTACCATTATCAACCGTATTAAACGGCGAATATGGTGCAAACAATCTCTGTATGGGTGTTCCTTGCGTAGTTGGTGGCAACGGCTTTAAGAAAATCGTTGAACTTCCATTAACCGAAGAAGAACAAAAACTCTTTGCCGAAAAGATTGCCTCTCTTGACGCAACTTACGAAGCACTTGAAATTAGAAAATAATAATCTAACCACTCTTTAATTGTAAAAGGGAGTAGTTTGCGCCTTTAACAAGGCGTTTGCAAAGCCGTCAATACAGAATTAACTTCTCGGTTTTGCAAAAACCTAATATGGTTTTAACAAGACTTTTACCGTAATACATATTGCGGTAAAAGTCTGTTTTTTATTTAAGGAGATAAATATGAAAATCTTCGTTTTAATTGCCTTTATTTTAACCTATGTTTTAATAATCGCATTTCCAAAACGCAAAGCAATGCTAACGGGTATTACTGCGCTAATCCTTTCGGTAGCGTGCGCAATTTCGGGTGATATGCTTTGGCACGAACCATTTTCTAACGCAATCAACTACAATGTTGTTATGATGCTTGTAGGTATTATGCTAACGGTAGGAATGTTTAGCGAATCAGGTATGCCAAACAAACTTGCCGATAAAATAATATCAAAAGTTCCAAATGTAATGTGGATATTCGTGTTGCTTTCCATTTTAAGTGGAATAATTTCAGCCTTTGTTGATAATGTGGCAACGGTATTAATGCTTGCGCCAATAGGGCTTGCAATCGCCAAAAAAACAGGCGTTTCGCCCATACCAGTATTGATAAGTATAGCAGTATCAAGCAACTTGCAAGGCGCGGCAACACTTGTTGGCGATACCACTTCAGTAATGCTTGCAGGCGAACTCAATATGAGTTTTATGGACTTCTTCTTTATGAACGGCAAGCCCTCAATATTCTTTGCAGTAGAGATAGGGGCACTCTTAACCGTTCCCGTTCTAATTTTCATATTTAGAAAACATAACAAGCGCTTTGAGTATTTAAGAGAACCTATTACGGTTACCACCATATTCCCAACTATAATGCTATTAGCAAATGTAGCTTGCCTTGTAGTTTGCTCATTTATATCTATTCCAGAAGGCTTTATAGCAAACCATATCAACGGGTTAGTGTGTATGTTCTTTGGCTTGGTATGTTTATTGCACCATGTATTAACATCTAAAAAAATCCAAACCGAAACGGGCGATTTTATAGGCACAAAAGGTAAAGCCTTAAAGAACGCGCTTAACACTATTGACTATCAAACAGTATTCTTCTTGGTATTCTTATTCGTAATAATCCAAGCGGTAGAAAATGTTGGAATAATCGCAGATATAAGCAGTTTCTTTGGCGCGATAGGCGAAAGCAACATCTTCTTGCTATACACCTTAATAGTGTTTGGCTCTGTTCTAATTTCTGCCTTTATTGACAACATACCATATGTAGCAACAATGCTACCTGTAATAGCAGGCCTTGCAGTATCGCCAGAAATAAACACCTTGCTATGCTTTGGCTTACTTTCAGGTGCAACCCTTGGTGGCAACATAACCCCAGTTGGTGCTTCGGCAAATGTAGTTGCAATCGGTATGCTCAATAAAGAAGGCTTTAAGGTAAAAGCAAGCGATTTCTTTAAGATAGGTATTCCTTTTACACTTGTAGCAGTTTTAGGTGGCTACGGCTTTATATGGCTTGTTTGGGGCTTATAAAAATAAATCAAAACAAAAAAAGCGTTGCGAATTTTCGCAACGCTTTAATTTTTTTATTAAAACTATTTATTGTTTACTATAACGCCCGAGGGAGAGAACATAAACACATTTGTTTGTATTTCGTAAACGCCACCACCAAGCGCGTAAATTGCACCAGATAACATATCTAAAATACGAATAGCAGTTTCCGTTTTTAATTCGTTTAAGTGAACAACTGCATTAGTTCCATTTTTCAAAAAGTCAATAATGCCTTGCACATCTTCATACGATTTTGGGTATGCAACATGAATAGGCCCACCGTTGCCACTTTGCACGGGCGCACCAAACGACTTATCGTAAGAAGCGCGTTGTTCAGTTTTATTGTTTCTATCTCTGCCGAAAATATCAAATAATCCCATTTTGTTTTTCCTTATAAATAGTTTCTTGCGCCAAAAATTGCGCTACCTATTCTAATAGTATTACTTCCGTTTTGAATAGCGATTTTGTAATCGTTTGACATACCTACCGAAAGATACTCAAACTCAAACCCATCACCTTTAAGTTTATCATAAATTGCGCGCATTTGCAAGCACAATTTTTTAAGCAACTCTTGGTCTTGAGAGTGGGGGAGCATAGCCATAAGCCCCACGCACTTAACACCTTTAAGCAATGCAATTTCTTTAACCACTTCTTCGGCGTTTTCAGGGCTTATTCCACTTTTAGAAAGTTCACCACCGATATTAACTTCGCAAAGCACCTTTTGTATAATACCTTTTTTTGTGGCAACCTTGCTAATTTCTTCGGCAAGTTTAATGCTATCAACAGAGTGAATAACATCAACCTTTCCAACTAAATATTTAACCTTGTTGGTTTGTAAATGCCCTATAAAATGCCAACGCGCGTTTTTAACGAAATCCACCTTTTGCAAAAACTCTTGCACTCTGTTTTCGGCAACAATTTTAAGCCCGCACTCAATGGCACGGTTTATAGTTTCAGCGTCGTTCATTTTAGATGCGCCTATAAGGTTTATCTTTTCGCCTAAATTGTTACCATTTTCTATTTCCTTAAAAATGGCGTTAAGGTTTTCACTAATCATTTTAATTCTTTAATGAGCCCGTCCATATCATATAGACCTGCGCCCTTGTTTGCAATATAAATACCAGCCTTAACAGCCCCGAAAGCGAACACACTTCTATCGGTAGCCGTGTGGGTGATACTAACCGTTTCATTTTCACCAGCAAACAACACTTCGTGTTCACCAACAATGTTTCCACCACGAACTGCGTGAATACCTATTTCATTAGTATCGCGCTTGCCAACCTTTCCTTGCCTACCATAAGTGTAATACTTTTCTTGTTGCACTTCTTTAATCCCGTCGGCAAGCATAAGCGCCGTTCCACTTGGCGCGTCAACCTTTTGGTTGTGGTGCTTTTCAATAATTTCAATATCAAATCCGTAAAGTATTTTAGCCGCGCTCTTAACAAGCGAAATAATTGCGTTTACTCCAAGCGACATATTTGCCGAACGGAATATAGCAACCTTTTTGCTTGCATCATTAATTTTTTCAATATCTTCTGCGGTATATCCCGTAGAACAAAGCACGGCAGGAACACCGTTAGATACAGCATACTCTAAAACATTAGGCGTGCAAACGGGGGAAGAGAAGTCAATAATAACATCAGGTTTTTCAGTAACTTTACTAAAACTATCGTAAACCTTAAACCCTAAATCTTTTTCAACAACATCAACGCCACATAAAACGGTAGCGTCGCTAAAAGATTCAACTGCTTCGGCAACCTTTCTGCCCATTCTGCCAAGCGCGCCATTGATTAATATTTTAACCATAATAGTTCTCCTTAAATGCTAAACCCAAACTCTTTGAGTATTCTAACCATATCTTTTTCGTGATGTGGTTCAAGTTCGGTAAGTGGCGCGCGAAGAATACCCTTTCCAAGCCCTATAAGTTCACAAGCCTTTTTAACGGGGATAGGGTTAACTTCGGTAAACATAGCATCAATAAGTGGAAGTAATCTTTCTTGTAAAATGGTGGCATCTTCGTTTTTGCCTGCAAAATAAAGTTTAGCAACATCACCAACTTCCTTGGGGCAAACATTACTTGCCACCGAAATAAGCCCCATAGAACCTATTGAAAGCATAGCAAGGTTAAGATTATCGTCGCCAGAATAAAGAGCAGTTTTGCCACGGATACGCCTTGCAGTTTCGCAAATTTGTTCCATATTGCCACACGCTTCTTTAATACCACCTATATTTTTATGTTCTGCAATTTCTTGCATAGTTTCAGGCAAAATATTAACGCCTGTTCTTGCAGGAACATTGTAGCAAAGAATAGGAATATCAACATTGTTAGCAATATCGTTATAATATTTAACAAGCCCTTTTTGAGTGCACTTGTTGTAGTATGGTGTAACTACCAAAAGCCCGTCTGCACCAACTTGTTGAGCGAATTGACTTTTTTCAATCGCCTTTTTAGTGCAGTTAGAGCCAGAGCCCAAAATAAACTTAACGCGCCCTGCAATCTTATCGTAAGCGAACTTTGCAACTGCGTCATATTCTTGTTCGGTAATAGTTGGCGCTTCGCCAGTAGTTCCTAAAACGCAAAGTGCCTCTATGCCGTTTTTAATTTGGTATTCAATTTGTTTTTCAAACGCGCTAAAATCAATGCCATCATCAGTAAATGGTGTAATCATAGCGGTACAAGTGCCCTTAAAAATAACTTTGTTCATAACCTACTCCAAATAAATTAGCCTTGATATTGGTTTTTAACTGCGCCAAGTTCAATAGCCTTTTCAGCAATTTGAACTGCGTTGGTAGCCGCACCCTTTCTAATGTTATCGGCAACTACCCAAAGGTTTACACCGTAAGGCACGGTGTCGTCCATACGAATTCTACCTATAAACACTTCGTTCTTGTTTTCTGCGGTGATAGGCATAGGGTAAATGTTGTTTTTACCATCATCTTGAATAACCACACCTTCAGCATTAGCAAGCACCTTCTTAACTTCTTCTAAAGTGCAGGGCTTGTTGAATTCAATGTTGATTGATTCGCTATGACCATAGTAAACAGGAACGCGCACGCAAGTAGCGGTAACCTTAATGTCCCAGTCGTTCAAGATTTTTTTGGTTTCAAAAATCATCTTGTCTTCTTCTTTGGTGTAGCCGTTATCCATAAATACATCAATGTGTGGTAAGCAGTTACCAAAGATAGGGTAGGGGAACTTTTGTGGTTTTTCGCCACATATTCCACCTTTAAGGTCGTTAAAACCTTTAACACCTGCGCCAGAAACTGCTTGGTAGGTAGAGTAAATTACCCTTTTAATACCAAACGCTTGATGTAATGGCTTTAATGCAACAACTGCTTGAATAGTAGAGCAGTTTGGGTTAGCAATAATGTTTTTGTGGTTTAAAATATCACTTGCGTTGCATTCTGGCACAACAAGTGGAACATTTTCATCTCTACGCCAAGCGCTTGAGTTATCAATAACTAAAGTTCCGTGTTTAGCAAAAATAGGCGCGAACTTCAAACTGGTATCGCCACCTGCTGAAAAGAGAGCGATATCAATATCTCTTGAAACAATTTCTTCTTCTTTGAGTTCAATAATGGTGTGGGGCTTACCCATAAACTCAACCACTTTGCCTGCAGACTTTGCAGATGCAAAAAGATAATAGTTTTCAACGGGAAGATTTTTTTCGGCAAGCACTTCTAAGAACTTACCACCAACCATACCGGTTGCGCCAACTACTGCTACATTGTATTTTTTCATAATACCACTTTGCTCCTAAAAATAAAGTATTGTAATTTAATACTAATGATAGCAAAAGCAAAATAAAAAGTAAAGTTTTTTTTCAAATATGCGCGCATTTTATTTGTAAAATATCTTAATTTATTATATTATATATACGGGAAAGTTTTTCCCTTTTTTGAAAAAACATTATAAATCGGCGATATGCCGAAAAGGTGATATGTTATGGCAGGTCAAAAACAAGGATTAATGAGCAAAATGGTAATCGGCTCTGAAAAAGCCGAAGGCTATGCAAGGGCGCAACTTCCATCAAACAGATGGGAATTGTTTTGGGATATTTTTAAGGGTAGGTTTAGCAAACTCTTTATAATCAATATTTTAATGCTACTCTTTTTCATACCAGTAATAGCCTTAATATTTTTCCGTTCAAACGCGCTATTTAACTATGGTGTAGCGTGCCCATACACTCAACCATTTGGTGTAGGGTATCAAAGCGCAGGCAACTTTATAGGCTACGCAGAAACTATAACTGCAAATGTAAATGTAACCATATACCTATTTTTACCTATTGCGTGCTTAATTGCATCAATCGGTTTAGCAGGTGGCGCGTATGTTATAAGGAATATGGTATGGACAGAAGGTGTTTTTGTTGCCAACGATTTTTGGCGTGGAATTAAACAAAACGCTAAAGAACTAATAATCACTTCAATAATCTATTCAATACTTTTGTATAGTGGCTTGGTATCAATCTCATTTGCAAACCAAGCGCTTGCACTTGGCACGGGAATTAGATGGTTACTTATCGTAAGCAAAGTTGTGGTAATAGTGTTGTTAGTATTCTTTACAATTGTAATGCTACACATTGTTTCAATGTGCGTAACCTATAAACTAAAATATATGCATTTGCTTCGCAATGCTTTCTTGTTTGCAATAGGCTTTTTGCCACAAAATATATTCTTTATTGCCCTTGGCGCAATACCCTTTATAGTGTATATGCTTGGTGGATTTTTTATGGCGATAGGGCTATGCTTAATTATAATATTTGGCTTGTCTTTATTCTTGTTGGTATGGACGGATTATTGCCAATGGGCATACGACCAAACTATTAACGAAAGAATAGGCGAAAAAACCAACAAGGGTATTTATGAAAAGATAAAAGGGTCAGACGAAGGTGCAATCAAAAAGTATAGAGAACAACTTGAAACTGTTGGCCAAAGCAGTTTTGCAACTCGCCCAATTAAACCTATTACTGATGAAGAACTTACCGTTATGGAACTTCCAACAAGTTTCAATCGTGATGACTTAACTAAACTTGCCGAAAGCAAAAAGGCAATCTATGATGACCACGAAAAGTATGTAGAAGAACACTATAACGACGAACAATTTGTTAAAGCACGCGAAATGGCTAAAGAGCGCGAGTGGGTTGACCCAGAACAAGAAAAGCGCATAGCCAAAGCAAAGAAAGAATTAGGTAAACGCAAAAAGAAATAAGCCTAAATAGGAAAAAGTGAGGAAATTATGCAAATAGAAGTAGTAGACTTTTTATGTCAACTTGCCGTAATACTATTTACTTCAAAAATACTTGGAATAATAATGCGCAAACTTGGCCTTCCACAAGTTTTGGGCTTTATCATAGCAGGCATACTAATAGGCCCTGCAATTTGGGGAATGTTTTTTGATATTGAAGGTAAAGCACTAATACTACCTATATCAATGAACAACAACCCATACTTGCGCGCCTTTGCCGAAGTTGGCGTAATATTTGTTATGTTCACGGCAGGTTTAGAAACCAAACTTGAAGATATTAAAAGCACAGGCGCAAAAGCCTTTTTGATTGCGCTTGGTGGTGTGCTTGTTCCACTTGGGCTTGGCACATTAGTAGGGTTTTTATTCTTGCGTTCATTAGGCTTTTTCACTTGGCTTTTTATCGGCGTTATAATGACGGCTACAAGCGTAGGCATAACCGTAGAAGTATTAAGGGAACTTGGCAAACTACAAACCAAGGTAGGCACTATAATAGTATCTGCCGCAATCATTGATGATGTTTTAGGCATTATAGTATTAGCAATAGCCTTGTCTATAAACGGTGGGGTATCAACTTCGCCAGTTTTAGATGTTATTAATCCAAACGGTTTAACAATAATATCAGTTTTATGGATACTTGCATTTTTCGTGTTTGCAATCGGTGCAGGTATAGGCATATCAAAACTATTTAAGTATATTGAAAAGAAAACCCCACACACCCGTAGAATACCTATTCTATCAATCGCAGTATGTATGCTTTACGCGTTTATAGCCGAAAAGGTGTTTGGTGTTGCCGATATCACAGGCGCGTTTGTAGCAGGCTTAGTTTTATCAACAAACCATAACTCTGCAGAGTATGTAGATAGCAAAGTAACGGTAAACTCATACACAATATTTGCACCCATATTCTTTGCAGGCATAGGCATAAAAATCACACTTGACGGCTTTAACCTTGGTATGCTATGGTTTGCCCTTGCCTTTGTTGCCGTGGCAATATTAGCAAAAATAATAGGCTGTGGTAGCATAGCAAAAGCCTTTAAGTTTAGCAATAAAGATAGTTTCCGTATAGGAATAGGAATGATAGCAAGGGGCGAAGTAGCCTTAATCGTAGCCGAAAAGGGCATAACAGGTGGCTTACTTCCTGCCGACTATCGCGTGGTTGTAGTATTATTAGTATTAGTAAGTTCGTTATTAGCACCTATCGTATTAAAAATGCTATATAAAAATGATGATACCAGTTTGCCAATAGACGGCAAATTGCAAGAAATACCGCAGGAGAATAACTGTGAACAAACTACTCAAAGCGCTAATATTTGATAATCAATTAACTTTGTCGGTGTTAGATACAACCGATATGGTTAATGATGCAATAAAAATACACGGCTTAACACCACTCACGGCGGCGGCTCTTGGCAGAACGCTAACGGTTAGCACCTTTATGTCGTCAAACCTAAAAAACAAAAGCGATAAACTATCGGTAACGGTAGCAGGTGGTGGCGTAGGTGGTAAAATAACAGTATGTGGTAATGGTGATTTACAAATGCGTGGTAGCATTGATAATCCAACTGTAACATTGCCACTCCGTGCCGACGGTAAACTTGATGTAGGTGGTTGCGTGGGCAAAAACGGTAGGCTTACCGTAACGCGCAGTATGGGGCTAAAAGAGCCATATTCAGGTAGCGCAAAACTTGTTAGTGGCGAAATAGCAGAAGACTTTACTTCTTATTATGCTTTAAGCGAACAACAACCAACGGCAATTGCGCTTGGTGTAAAAATAGGCAAAGATTTAACTTGCGTAGGCGCAGGTGGTGTTATAATTCAAGCCTTGCCATTCGCAACGGAAGAAACTCTTAAAAAAGCCGAAGATATAATGGCAAACCTAAAAAATGTTTCTACGCTAATTGAAGAAATGGGCGCAGAAAAGGTAATAGAAAAATATTTTGGTAGTGGTGTAAAATACGAAGAATATCACCCAGAATATAAATGCCTTTGCAGTAAAGAATACATTGAAAAACTATTAATATCGCTTGGCAAACCCGAACTTGACGATATTATTAAATGCGAAGGCGAAGTTAAGGTAAAATGTCAATTTTGCCAAACGGAATATAAGTTTGGTCAAAAAGAAGTTGATGAACTTTTTAAGTAAGAAATGGAAACAAAAGAAAAAACTTTTCAATTCAATTTACTGGCAAAAACAGTAAAACCAATAGTTGATAAAAAGGTAGAAGGGGGCGACCTAACTGGTGCGCTCTCTCTTTTACGCACTTCGCTTGAAAAAGATTTTTCTTTGGAAACAATAAAAGATATTGCGCTAACTTATAGTGAAATGGAGCAATACGAACTCTCTAACAAATACTGGCATAAGTATTTATCATTAGCCCCCAAGAGTATGTGTGGAATAGCCTATGAAGAACTACTTATGAACCATTTTTGCTTAGAAAATCGCACGGCAACCGTTCACTATTTTATGCAAAAGATAGAACTTGACGGTTTTGTTAGTGATGCCGTTTTAGATTCTGGCATAAAAGATGCTTTAGAAGAACCTAAAAAACCTATATTTAGGCTACTTAAACCGGTAGAAAAAGCCGATTTTAGTTATGAACTTAGTGAAGCCCGCCGTGAGTTTAGCCGTGGTAGGTATGAAAAAACAATAGAATTATTAACTCAAATCCCAAAAGGCTGTCCACAATACATAGATAGTTTAGAAGATTTGTCCCTTGCCTACTACTTGCAAGGTGATGCCGAAAAGGGCATATCAATTCAGCGCGAACTAATAAAAGAAAAGGGGGAAAATGTAATATCATTTTGCCACCTTTCAGGTATGTATAAAACACTTAAAAAAGAAGATAAAAGTTTATACTACTATAACCGTGCAAAAGAGATGCAATCCACCGACCCAGAAGATGTTTATAGGCTTGCCTTTATTGCCTTTGAGCGTGAAGACGGTGCGTTTGCAATAGAGTGTATGGAAAAGATAATTTTAGAGCGCGCGTATGATGTAAATATGCTATACTTTTACGGCTTGGCACTAATAAACTGCAATAGGTATGAAGATGCCGAAAGGGTGCTAAAAAAGGCGTATAGAATAAACCCAGATGAGCGTTCGCTTGCCTTTTATATTAGGCTATGCGATAGCCTAAAAAAAGGGGAAACGGAATACAAAAAATATTTACCGTTAAGGTATTATTTAGACTACCCAGAAAGCATTTATGCAGAGCGCATTAAAAGGCTTTCTGCGTTTGATAGCAAAGATAAAAAGGCAATATCAAACTTTGTTAAAAGCCCCAAGAATAAAGAACTTTTAGAGTGGGGTTTAAATAGCAAAAATCAATCGCTAAACGAAGCCGTAGCCTATGGACTTATGCGCGCAGAAACACTTATAGGCGATAAAATGCTTATAGAATGTTTAATGCGAAGTGATATAAGCGACCACTTAAAGCGCACCATAATTTACTACCTTGTATGCAAGGGCAGAAAAACCAAAATCAATACGGTAATGGGCAACATATTTTTCTCATTTAAGCCAAGACCTGTATCTTTTGAACAAGACGAAATGGGCGAAAAGTTTTTGGTTTCATATGCTATGTGTGTGTCAACATACGCCCTTTTAAGAGTAGATGGTGGCGATAGGCTTTCAAAACAAACTATGGCTATATACACCTTGCTTAAAGATAGAAAAGAAATGATAGATTTTGCGCCCGAAGAAATAAGCGCGCTTATAACCTATAAATGTAATTTAGCACCACTTGAAAGTGTTAAATCAATAGCGCTTGTATATAATACCGAAGAAGAAAAAATTAACCAAATAATCAAACTTTATAAGGAGTGTTCGTATGATTAAAATTGTTGATATTGACGGGCTTTTTGAAGAATACATATCGTCGTTTGTAAAGGAAAATATCGGCAAAATAAAGCCTGAAGAAATTGAAAACGAAATACCTGTTTTATACGAAAAATTCGGCAAAGAAACATTAAAAGAATTAGATGGTAAAACCCCCGAAACTTACTATAAAGATTTTAGCGCAGAAGAGTTAGTTTTTGCACTCATAGAGCATATTAAAAGTGGGGTATCGGTAAGCGATTTTCTTTGCGAAGAAATAACAAAAAAAGATACCGAAACCCTTCTTTTAGAAAAACTTGAAAGTGAAGAAAACGAAGAGTTTACAGTTTACGCAATGAACATTTTAAACGATAAAAAATCGTTAAAAGCATTAGATAAATACTTGGAAATTGTAGAGTGGGATTACCCTGAAACTGTAAAGGAAATTGCCACAGAGTTTTTATGCGAAAATGCCGAAAAGGTAAAAGATAAAATACTTGGTGGTTGGAGCGAATATTCTGTTAAAGCCAAGTATTATTTTTGCGAAGTATTATCTAACACAAGTGGTGATGAAAGGGTGCTTGCAATCTTATTAGAACAGTTTGCAATCCACGCAGATGAATTGCCCCTTTACGCAAGTTATTTAGCAAAGTTTGGTGATGATAAAGCCTTGCCATTTTTATATACTGCCATTGAAAACGAAAAACTTAATTATCACGAATTTGAAGAACTTCGCTTTGCGATAGAATCGCTTGGTGGCACATACGATAAAAAGCGCGATTTTACCAAAGATAAACTCTATAAAAAAATCAAAGGCATAGAAGAAAATTAATTGATAGGTAATAAATTGACCTTTTTGCCCATATGAATTAAGGGTGAAAAGGTCTTTTTCTATTTTAAAAACAATATTTTTAACACTTGGCACTATCGTTGGCGCAGGCTTTATGTCGGGCAAAGAACCTATTAGTTATTTTGGTGGCGAAAGCCCGTTAATATCATCACTTATAGTAGGCGCATTTTTCTTTATAATTTTAATGGTAGTGTTTTTTGATAAAGGCAAATTAAATTTGCCAACTATTCCTGTAATACTTGCCTTGCTAACAGTTTGCGCATCACTACTTGCAAGCATTGATGCCTTATCGGTAGTTTTAGGCTTTGATAAAAGGTTTCCACTTTTTTCAATGTTAACCCTAATTTTTTGCCCACTTATATGTGGTGGAGAAATAAAACGGCTTGAACAAGTAAACTTAATACTATCGCCACTCCTAATAATTTTTGTGGTTATTGCATTTATATTCACACCACAAAATAGCCTAAATAATTCGGTAAGTTTATTAACTCCGATAAAGGCAATTCCATTTGTATTAACAAACCTATTTTTAGCCTTGCCCGTATTAAAGAAAAGCGCAAAAAACATAGATAAAAAGCAAAAAATAATAACGGCAATTTTAGTTTCGCTAATGCTATCGTTTATACTTTTTGTAGTGCTATCGCTATGTGGTAAAAACGGCGCAGAAAACTACGATTTACCCATTATTCATTTCATAAACGGCAAGTTGTATGTTTTAACCTTAATATCTTTAAGCGTGGCAACCATAACTTCGGTATTTGCGCTTTACTATCCACTACACCACTATTTTAATAGTGGATTTGGTAAAAGTGGCAGTATAATTTTAATTTTGTTTTTAGCAATATTTTCAAGGCTTGGCGTATCTAAAATTATAGAGTGGGGCTATCCACTAATATCAATTTTTGGCGCAGTATATTTAGTTAAGGCAATAATTCAAATTATAAGGTATAAAAAAGGTGAAAGGGAAAATAATAAATATACCTTAAAAAATATGGAGGAAAATTATGTCCAAAAAAAAGAAAAACAAAGTAATACACTTAACCGAAGAGCAGTATAACAACTATTTAATGGCGCTTAAAGATGAAGTTCCACCTGCATTAATTAGAGAAACTGAAAATTAATATCCAAAACCTTTCCCACAGTCCCTGTGGGATTTTTTTATTAAAAATTGTTGTGTAATCAATTAAAATATAGTATAATAAAATCACCAAAACTTAGGAAAAAGAGAATATATGATTGAAATTAAAGAAGTTTTAACAAAAAAGGATATTAAACTTTTTGCTAAATATCCACTTAAACTTTATAAAGATTGTCCATACTATGTGCCAAGCCTTTTAGGTGATGAAATCAACACATTTAACCCAAAAAAGAACTTTAACCTAAAAGATAATCTAATCAAAGGTTTTTTGTGTTATAAAGATGGCGAACTTGTAGGCAGAATTGCCGGTATGATAAACAATGTAGAAAACACCAAAGGCGAAGAAAAGTTTGTTCGTTTTTCGCGCTTTGAGTGTATTGATGATATTGAAGTGTTTAGGGCATTGCTTGGCGCAGTAGAAAAGTTTGGCAAGGAAAACGGTGTAGATACTATTCACGGACCTTGGGGCTTTACAGACCAAGACCGTGAGGGAATGCTAACTTATGGCTTTAATGAGCGTAGCACCTACGCAACTTGCTATTCATACCCATACTTTTGCGAAAATATGGTAAAACTTGGCTTTGAAGATGAAAGCAAGTGGGTAGAAAAAAGGTTTGTAATTAAAAATTACGATAGAATTGAAAAAATAGCCGAAAAATTAAAGGCAAAATATAAACTCAAAGAAATTGCAGACGATATGTCGGTAAAACAAATACTTGCAAATTATGGCGATAAGTTCTTTGATGTGCTTAACGAATCATACGGCCACTTAGATGGATATATTCCAGTAGAGGGCAAATCGCGTGATGTAGTTTTAAGCCAGTTCGCAACCATTGTTAACACCAGATACATATCTTTCTTAATTGATGAAAATAATGATATTGCTGCTTTTGGCGTAGTTTTACCATCTATTGCAGAGGCACTTATAAAGCACTCTGGAAAACTATTTCCAACAGGATTTATAAGTGTTTTAAAATCTATTAAAAAAACAAAAGAACTTGAAATGTCATTAATAGTTGTTGCTAAAAAGTATGTAAACACATTTGTAAACGCAATAACGATATCGCGTATTATGCATAATGTTGTTGAAGATGGCATTGAAAATATTGAATCAAACCCAATGCTTGAAACCAACCTTAACATATTAGCGCAATGGAAGTTTACCGATAGCGAAATTGTTAAAAAGCGCCAAACCTATAAGAAAAAAATAGGCAGTTTAATAGCCGAATAATCAAAAATAAAAGTAAATAAAACCCCAAGATTTAACTTGCGAACAAAAAGTAGTTAAATCTTGGGGTTTTTCTTAACTAAATATACCGAAAAATAATAAAAAAACCTTGTAAAATCCCTTTATAAATGTTATAATATATAAAATATTTATTATAAAGGGCAAGTATAATTTTATGAAACGGACTATTCTTAAACAAATCTTCAAAAACAGTCAAGAATTCGGTGGCAAAAAGGTAACAGTTTGTGGATGGGCAAGAACCATTCGCGATGGCAAGGCTTTTGGCTTTATAGAACTTAACGACGGTTCGTATTTTAAGAACTGCCAAATCGTATTTGATAGAGAAAAGGTAGCAAACTATGATGAAATCGCGCGCCAAAATGTAGGCGCTTGCTTAATGGTAAAGGGCACTCTCATTTTAACACCCGAAAACCCTCAACCCTTTGAAATCAATGCAGATGAAATTAAGGTATTAGGCACTTCTACTGCAGATTATCCTTTGCAAAAGAAACGCCACACCTTAGACTTTTTGAGAACTATCCCACATTTAAGGCCAAGAACAAACACCTTTAACGCGGTGTTCAAAATCCGTAGCGAAGCGGCTTTTGCAATCCATAAGTTCTTTAACGAAAGGGGCTTTGTGTATGTTCACACACCTATCATTACTGGTAGCGATTGTGAGGGCGCAGGCGCAATGTTCCAAGTAACCACTTTAGATTTAGCGTCGGTTCCAACCGAAAATGGCGAAGTAGATTATAAGCAAGATTTCTTTGGAAAGAAAGCAAGCCTTACCGTAAGTGGTCAACTTGATGTTGAAAACTACGCAATGGCATTTTCAAATGTATATACTTTTGGACCTACTTTTAGGGCAGAGCATAGCAACACCGTTCGCCACGCAGCAGAGTTTTGGATGATAGAGCCTGAACTTGCGTTTGCCGATTTAAGCGACGATATGGATTGCGCAGAAGATATGGTTAAGTTTATTATCGGCTATGTAATGGAAACTTGCGCCGAAGAACTTAACTTCTTAAACAAGTTTGTAGATAAGGACTTGTTAGAAAGGCTTAACAATGTTAAGAACAACGAGTTTAAGCGCTTAACCTACACCGAAGCCATTGAAATACTTGAAAAGGTTAAAGATAGATTTGAAGCGCCAGTTTACTGGGGTGTAGATTTACAAAGCGAACACGAAAGATACTTAACCGAAGAAGTGTTCAAAAAACCAGTATTCTTAATCAACTATCCAAAAGACATAAAGGCGTTCTATATGCGCCTCAATGATGATGGCAAAACTGTTGCCGCAAGCGACCTTTTAGTTCCAGGAGTAGGCGAACTTATAGGTGGTAGCCAAAGGGAAGAAAGAATAGAAATCTTAGAAAAGCGTATGGCAGAATGTGGCTTAAATAAAGATGACTATAAGTCATACCTTGATTTAAGAAAGTATGGTGGAGTAGAACACTCTGGCTTTGGACTTGGCTTTGAAAGAATGGTAATGTATTTAACAGGCATAGCAAATATTCGTGATGTATTACCTTTCCCAAGAACGGTAGGAAACCTTGAAAACTAATTAAGGATATAAATATGAACAAGATTATTATAGACGCGTTTGGTGGCGATAACGCCCCCGAACAAATCATTGAAGGAACGCTTTTAGCGCTTGAAGAAAACAAAAACTTTATAGCAGTATTTTGTGGTGATGAAGATAAAATTAAAGAAATACTTTCCACCAAATCATACGATAAAACGCGCGTGGAAATACTTGACGCAAAGGAAGTAATCACTTGCGAAGAAGAACCCACCGTTGCTATAAGAACAAAACCCAACTCATCAATATGCGTTGCGTTTAAAGAACTCAAAGAAAACCCCGAAATGAAAGCCTTTGTTTCGGCAGGCTCAACTGGTGCAGTATTAGTTGGTGCAACCCTAAAACTTGGCAGAATAAAGGGTGTTAATCGCCCTGCACTTTGCCCAGTATTGCCCACTAAAATTGACGGGAAACAAGTTCTTTTAATGGATTCAGGCGCAAATGCCGATTGCAAGCCTATAAACCTATGTCAATTCGCACTTATGGGCTCTGCTTATGCCGAAATTATGGGCATTAAAAACCCAAAAGTTGCACTTTTATCTAACGGCACAGAAGATGAAAAGGGTAATATGCTCAACCACGAAGTATTTCCAATTCTAAAAGAAATGAAAGAAATTAATTTTGTTGGAAACATTGAAGGCAGAGATATTTTAACAGGCGAATATGATGTTATTGTTGCTGATGGATTTAGTGGGAATGTAGCCCTAAAATCAATGGAAGGCGCAATCAATGTTTTGTTTGGCGAAATTAAAGGTTGCTTAAAAGGATTTGTAGGAAAACTTGCAGGTCTTTTAATTAAGTCAAGGCTCAAAAAGGTTAAAAAGAAACTTGACTATAACAACCAAGGCGGTGCATTATTCCTTGGTGTAGAAAAGCCTGTTGTTAAAGCGCACGGCGCGTCAAAGAGCAAGGCTTTCAAAAATGCCGTATTGCAAGCAGTAGGCTATGCCGAAAAAGATATGCCTGCAAAAATTAAAGAAAAACTAAGCGCGGTAGATTTAAATGCCGTTAAGGTGGAAAGATGATTTTTGATATGGCAAGCGTAGAAGAGAAAATAGGTTATTCTTTCACCGATAAGAACCTACTTCGCAAGTGCTTTACGCACACTTCTTATGCGCACGAAAACAATTGTGACGACAATGAACTGTTAGAGTTTTTTGGCGATAGCATAATAGAGTTCGTGGTAACTGAATACCTATTCAAGCACAGTTCAGGTGATGAAGGAGTGCTCACTAAAGAACGCGCTGCGCTTGTTTCAAGAGAGCCACTATTAAAGGTAGTTCGCGATATGGGGCTTGATGAGTTTATGTTGTTTGGCGTAGGTCAAGAACTAACGGTAAGCAAAACGGAAAAACTCTTTTCAAGTTTATACGAAGCGCTATGCGCAGGTATATATTTAGATGGTGGTATTGTAGCCGTAAGAAACTTTATAAGAGAAACACTTATAAAACGCTACGAAAAAGGTTTTTTTGGACCATTAAAGAAGAAAAAGACCACGGCAGAAGCCAAAACCGAACTACAAGAATTAATCCAAAAACAAAAACTTGGCAGTATTTCATACGAAGTGTTGTCAAAGAAAGGCCCTGATAATTTGCCAGAGTTTAGGGTTGCCGTATTGCTCAACGGCACACGGCTTGCAGAAGGTAGGGGTGGCAGTAAAAAACAAGCCGAAGCAAACGCTGCAGAGCGCGCGCTTAACGGGCTTAATTCAAGTAAGATATACAAACTTAAAAAATCAAGGCGGTAAAAAACATTGAATTTTGAAAAGGTAGAAATCTACGGATTTAAATCTTTCGCCGATAAGGTGGAAATCAAGTTTAACGATGGAATAACAGGTATAGTAGGCCCTAACGGTTGCGGAAAGAGTAATGTATCTGATGCAATTAGATGGGTGCTTGGCGAACAGTCTGCAAAAAACCTTCGTGGTTCAAGTATGCAAGATGTAATATTTTCAGGCACACAAAACAGAAAATCATTATCATACTGCGAAGTGTCGCTATTTTTTGACAATAGCACCAAGATATTTGATGTAGATTATAACCAAGTAATAATCACGCGTAAACTATACCGTAGTGGTGAAAGCGAATACTTTATCAATAAGCAACAAGCAAGGCTTAAAGATATAGTAAGTTTATTGCACCAATGTGGTATCGGTAAAGAAGGCTATACCATAATCGGTCAAGGCAAGGTAGAAGAAATAATCTCTGCAAAACCAGAAGACCGTCGCGCAATATTTGAAGAAGCAACGGGTATCGCGCACTTTAAAACGCGTAAAATTGAAAGCGAGCGAAAACTTGATAGAACGCACGAAAATATCGTTAGGTATAGCGATATTTTAAGCGAAATTGAAAACCAACTTGCGCCATTAGAACGCCAAGCCGCAAAAGCCAAAGAGTTTAACGAACTAAGCGAAGAACTAAAACGCCACGAAATTAACACATATATTGCAAAGGTAGATGGCGTTGAAACGGCTAAGGGCAAAATCTATGTTAAAATTAAAGCCGTTGATGATGAGTATGCTCAGCGCGAAAGGGAACTAAATAAAGCGCAAACTGAATACGATAAAATCTTTAACGAAATAAACGAGGCTGATGATAATTTAAGGAACTTAAACGCAGAACTTTTAGAAAAGCGCGTAAATATGGAAAAGTCATCAGGTCAAATTAGGCTTTTTAAAGAAAGGATAGGCTATTTTGAAGGTCAAGTTCAAGATAACCTTGCCGAAATTGAAAGGAACAAAAACACGGTTAAAGAAAGTGGTGAAACAATCGCTAAAAACAAATCTGATTTGCAAAACGCACAAGCCGACCTTATGAGTTTAGAAAAATCTTTTGAAGTGGCAACTAAACAACTTGTGAGTGTTTCAGAAAAGATTGCGCTTGGCGAAGAACTTGCTACTGCCAACACAAGAAAGGTTATTGAATCGCTTGAAAGCCTTACCGATATTAAGGTAAACAAAGGCACAATGAGTATTGAAAAGAGCAACCTTTTAGAAAAGCGCAACGAATTAACCGATAAACTTGATGAATATAGTGTAAAGCGCGAAAAGGCGTTCAACGATAAAGAAACAATTGACCAAAATATCTCTAACTTAGATAGAAATATATTTGAAACCAAAAACAATATTGAACTTAAAGAAGAAGAAGTTCAACAAGGCAACGAAGAAGTAAGCAAAATTGATAACAAAATATTCTTACTTAACAACGAACTTGCCCGTTTAGAACAAACCGATAAAATGTTAAAATCGTTTAAGGAAAACCACGAAGGTTTTGCTTTCCCGATTAAAACATTGCTCAACAACGCAAAATCAAATCCCGAACTAAATAAAAGGATAGTAGGTGTTGTTGCCGAACTTATCAAATACGATAAAAAGTATGAACTTGCGCTTGCAAGGTCGTTATCGGCAGCCGCACAAAATGTGGTAACCAACACCCCAGAAGATGCCAAGTATTTAATCAAATACTTAAAGGCAAACGATATCGGTAAAGCCACTTTCTTACCCATAACAAGCGTTAAGATGCGCGAAAACGGTGGTGAAATTCGCCGTGCTTTAAGCGAAACAGGCGCGCTTGGTATTGCCGACGAAGTGGTTAAATATAACCCTGCTTATAAGAGTGTAATCACCAACCTTTTAGCAAACACTTTAATAGTTGACACACTTGACAACGCAACCAAAATTGCCGAAAAATATCGCTTTAACTTTAAGATTGTAACCTTAGAGGGCGAAGTATTCTCAACCCAAGGCTCAATGACTGGTGGTAGTGAAAAGGGCGCAAGGGTAGACCATATGTCTGCCGATAGGCGCATAGAAGAAAACCTTGCAAGGTTAAACGGCAAAAAAGCCGAACTTGAAGAATTAAGAAAGCAAAAAACTGCGCTTGAAAGTAAGCGCGACAAGGCTTTTGATGAATTACATTTACTTAACGACCTTTACACTCAAAAGCATCAAAGTTTAATATTAGAGCGCGAAAAGTTAAAGGTGGTAGAAAACACTTTAAGCGACCTTGATAAAGATATAGAAAACTTAAACGAACTTATTGAAAGTGTTAATGTAAGGCTTGGCGAAATTGACGAAAAATATCGCGCAGTAGAAGGTGGTAGTAAGCGTTTAGAAGCCGATAAAGAAACGGCTCAAATCTCTGCAAGTAAACACCAAAAAGAGTTTGATGCACTCAAAAAAGAAAGAGATGATTTAAGCGAACAAAGCACAAAAATCCAAATTGATATAACTTCTAAAAAGGCATCAATTCAAACCTTAAAAGAAGACATTTCAAGGCTTGAACGCATTGTTAATGATTGCAACTATAACATTAAAACTCTTGAAGAAAATGTAGAAAATCAAAAGCAAATTATTGAAAACCTTAAACTTGATGAAGAAAAGGTAGCATTTTCTAAAGAAGAACAAGAAGTTATTAATTCAATTCGCGATAAAATTGACGGCATTGAATCTAACAAACTTTCACTTCGCGAACAACTTAATAAAAACGACGAAAGGAAAAACTTCTTAACCGAAGAACTCTCTCGCCTCACCGAAAAGAAAAACGACCAAAAGATTGCGCTTGCTAAAATTGATAGCGATTTAGAGTATTTGCAACAATCAATTTGGGAAGACTATCAAGAAACCTACGAAACGGCAGTTAAATACCGTGAAGAATGATATGACTCAACTCACGGCGAACAAGAAATTAACCTTATTAGAAGAAAGCGTAACTCACTTGGCGCAATCAATGCTCAGGCAATTGATGATTGCAAGGCATTAAAAGAACGCTATGATGAGATGATTACTCAAAAAGAAGACCTTATCAAGGCTGAAAACGACCTTAAAGAAGCCATTGAAAAAATCAAAGCCGAAATGCTTACACAGTTCAACGAAGGCTTTGTTAAAATCAACGAAAACTTCCAAAAAATCTTTAAGGAACTATTCGGTGGTGGTAGGGCAATGTTAGAACTTGACTACACTAATGTTGAAGATAAGTTAGAAGCAGGTGTAGAAATTATCGCAGAGCCACCAGGAAAGAAACTCCAAAAACTTTCACTTTTATCGGGTTGCGAAAAGGCGCTTACTACCATTGCAATACTATTCTCAATCTTAAAACTTCGCCCAATGCCTTTCTGTGTGCTTGACGAAATTGAAGCCGCGCTTGACGAAGCCAATGTAGATAGATTTGCAAGTTATCTTAAAAACTTTAGTCAAGACACTCAATTTATAGTTATAACCCACAAAAAGCCCACTATGGAAAAATCAGATGCGCTATTTGGCGTAACAATGCAAGAAAAGGGTGTAAGTAAAATCGTATCGGTAAAACTTAGCGATATTGAAGATATTGACGATTTAAAAAAGAAAGCGCTATAAAAGTTTAAGGAACAGTAATGGGACTATTTAGTAAAATCAAATCGGTTCTCTCTAAAACGAGAAACGGAATAGCAAAAAAATTAACCGAACTTTTCGCCAAGAACAAACTTGGCGAAGAGTTTTATGAAGAGTTAGAAGATATTTTAATCTCTGCAGATGTTTCGGTAAAAACCACAATGGAAATTGTTGATGAAATACGCGAAACTGCAATTAAAGAAAAGTGCAAAGATAAAGAATATGTTATAAACCTATTAAAAACCGAACTCTTTGAAACACTTGACTATGCCGAAAAATTAGAAATCAAAAAACCTGCGGTAATAATGGTAATAGGCGTAAACGGTGTTGGCAAAACCACTTCTATAGGCAAACTTGCTTATAAACTCTCTAAAGAAAAAAAGAGTGTAACTATCGCCGCTGCCGATACCTTCCGCGCCGCCGCTGCCGACCAACTTGCCGTTTGGGCAGATAGGGCAAAGGTAAGAATTATTAAAAGTGATGAAGGTAGCGATTCATCTGCCGTTGTTTTTGACGCAATATCAAGTGTTAAGGCTAAAAAAACTGATGTTCTTATAATTGACACGGCAGGTAGGCTCCATGTAAAAGCCAACCTTATGGAAGAACTTAAAAAGATGGATAGGGTAGTTAAACGCGAATTCCCCGAAGCCAACTTCTATAAACTTATAGTTTTAGATGCATCAACTGGTCAAAACGCATATAACCAAGTAGAAGTTTTTAAGGATGCCGTTGGTATTGACGGTATAATACTCACAAAACTTGATGGAACTGCAAAAGGTGGCTTTATAGTATCACTTTCATACGAACTTGAAGTGCCAGTAGTATATGTAGGCACAGGCGAAGGTATAGACGATATTGAAGATTTTAATGCCAAAGAGTTTGTAGAAGGCTTGTTTTAATACCTAAAAAAACAAAAAGCACGGATTTTTCCGTGCTTTTTCTATTGCTCTAAACCAACTAAATAATCAATGCTAACCTTAAAGAACTGCGCTAAAAGTATTAAAGAACTCATATTCGGCTCTCTAAGTCCATTTTCCCAAAGGCTTATAATACCTTTACTAACACCTATTTTATTTGCAAGTTCAACTTGCCCGATTTTCATTTCTTGTCTTAACGACTTTAAATTATCCTTAAAATTATTCATATTATATTTATCTCACAAAAGTGAGAAAAATACTTGACTTCTTACAAATGTAAGAATATAATTTGCAATATGAAGTATACAGAAGAACTATTAAACAAGGAAAGTATTTACACCTTACGAAATATAGGTAGAAAATTAGGTGTAAAATCGCCAACTAAACAAATAAAGCCACAACTTATAAAGTCTATAATAGCCGTTGCAAACGGCGAAATTAAGCCTTATTCTACAAAGAAAGGAAGACCTGCTATTAAAAGCGAAATATCATACGGTAATATAAATAGTGAAGAAAATAAAGAAGAAATTAATCCTGAACTTTTGCATTTAATAAGAAAAATAGTAAAAGAAGAAATTAAAAAACTTCTTATAGAAATATCAAATAAATTATCAATTGATTGAAAAAAACCGTTGACAAAGGTGTATATTATATGTATAATATCAAGGTGTAAAGCAATTTTGTTTTACACCTTTGGTTTTGTTATGGAAAAAGATTTACAAATTATTGAACTTTTTGAAATATATAAAAGCCTTTTAACCGAAAAGCAACGCGATATATTCTCATCATATTACTATTTAGATTTATCGCTTGCCGAAATTGCAGAGCCAGAGGGGAACACCCGCCAAAGTGTGTATGAAACGGTTAAAAAGGTAAAGGCAAAACTAATAGGTTTTGAAAAGGAACTAAAAGTTTTAGAAAAAGAACAAAAACTCTTATCGGTAGCAAATCGCATAAACGATAAAGGGTTAAAGCAAGAAATAAAAGATATAATAGGTAGATAATGGCTTTATTTTCAGGTCTATCCGAAAAACTTAATCATATATTCAGTAAACTTACCAAGCGTGGCAGGTTAACCGAACTTGAAATTAAAACGGCAATGCGTGAAGTGCGTATCGCCCTTTTAGAAGCCGATGTTAATATATCGGTTGTTAAAGAGTTTGTTGCAAAGGTTAGCGAACGCGCAGTAGGTCAAGAAATATTAAAGAGTTTAAGTCCCACACAACAAGTTATCAAAATTGTAAATGAAGAACTTATTGCGCTTATGGGCTCATCAAACTCTAAACTTGCAGTAGCAAGCAACCCACCAACAGTAATTATGATGGCAGGTTTGCAAGGTGCAGGTAAAACCACCCTTGTTGGCAAACTTGGAATGCTATTAAAAAAGCAAAACAAAAAGCCACTTCTTGTTGCGTGTGATGTGTATCGCCCAGCAGCGATAAATCAATTAAAAATAGTAGGCGAAAAGGCAGGCTGTCAAGTATTTGAAAAGGGTCAAGGAAACCCTGTAAAAATCGCTAAAGAAGGCGTTGCCTACGCTAAATCATATGGCTACGATACCGTTATCATAGACACGGCAGGCCGATTACAAATTGATGAAGAGTTAATGCAAGAACTTGAAAAAATCAAAGCCGAAGTAAACCCTGCAGAAATACTCTTGGTAGTTGACTCAATGACAGGTCAGGTAGCAGTAGAAGTTGCCGATACCTTTAACAAGCGCTTAGAAGTAACGGGCTTAGTATTAACCAAACTTGATGGCGACACGCGTGGTGGCGCAACCCTTTCAATGAAAGCGGTAACAGGCAAACCCATTAAGTTTTGTTCGGTTGGCGAAAAACTTGGCGATTTAGAACCCTTTTATCCAGACCGTATGGCAAACCGTATTCTTGGTATGGGAGATGTGCTTTCATTAATAGAAAAAGCGCAAGAAGCCATCACCGAAGAAGAAGCCAAAAAAATGGAGCGTAAGTTTAGAGAAAACTCCTTTACTTTGGAAGACTATTTGTCGCAGTTTGAAACAATGAAAAAGATGGGTGGCCTTAAAAATGTAATGAGCATGCTCCCAGGAATGGGTATGGGCGGTAAGTTTAAGGTAAACGAAAACGACATTGATGAGAACAAACTTGTTATGATGAAAGCGATAATTCAGTCAATGACAAAGCGCGAAAGGGAAAACCCACAAATTATCAACTCATCAAGAAAGAACCGTATAGCAAAGGGCTCTGGAACAACGGTGCAAGATGTAAATAGGGTGCTAAAACAGTTTGAACAAACCAAGCAAATGATGAAACAAATGAAAAACAATAAAATGTTTAGATTTTAATAAAAAATAAAAAAATATTAACATATAGGAGAAACAAAAATGGCAGTAAAAATGAGATTGACCAGAATGGGCGATAAGAAATCACCCTTCTACCGTATCGTAATTACCGATAGCAGAAACGCAAGAGATGGCGCTTACATTGACAAAGTAGGCCACTACAACCCCACCTCTCAACCCGCTGAAATCGTAATTGATGAAGTGAAGGCAAAAGATTGGCTTTCAAAGGGCGTTCAACCCACCGAAACTGTAAAGTCTATTCTTATCAACAAGGGAATTATACCTAAGCCCACCAAACTTTCTGCTCCCAAAACCAAAGTTCGTAAGTCTAAATAACTTATAGAATAAAAGGAGCAAGAAAATGATAGAACTAATTAAGTTCATAGTTGAAAGTTTTGCAGAAGTTCCTGAAAAAATTGACTATGAAATAACCGAAAACGGCGCGCATGTAGATGTGGTTATAACTCTTGACCCAAGCGATATGGGTAAGGTTATAGGCCGTCAAGGCAAAATTGCAAAGGCTCTTCGCACATTAGTGCGCTATGGTCAGCAAAAAGAAAACAAAAAATATAACATTGAAATCAAAGAACGCGGGGAATAATTCCCCTCGTTTTTTGGTAGTTGAGTTGAAATGGAAAACACACTTGAAATAGGCGTTGTTGCTAAACCACAAGGCGTAAAGGGGGAACTTAAAGTTTATCCTTTGGGTCAAGATATGTTGCGTTTAGAGTGCTTAAAAAAGGTATATATTGAAGGCAAAACTTATAATATTGAAAGCATTAAGTTTGGCGGTGGTTTTATGATAATTTCACTTTTTGGAATTAACGATAGAAACGAAGCCGAACTTTTTCGTGGTAAATATTTATCGGCAGAAAGAAGCGACTTGCCTGAACTTGAAGAAGGCAACTACTACATTGTAGATATGCTTGGTATGAGTTTATATGTAGGCGAAACTCTTTTTGGCGAAATACTTGATATTCAAAGCCTTAAAACTGATGTTATAACTGCAAAAAAGCACAACGGCAAAATTGTGCGCTTTCCTTTCGTAAAAAAACTTAATGCCAAAGTTGATATTGAAAACAAAACTATGAAGGTTGATGAAAAACCTTTTGAAGAAGTGGTGTGTTATGAAGATTGATATTTTAACCCTTTTTCCAGAAATGTTTGCGCCCTTAAAAACAAGCATTTTAGGTCGCGCGGTGGAAAGTGGCAAACTTGAAATAGTAATAACCGATATTCGTGATTACACGCTTGATAAACACAAAAAATGTGACGACACTCCATTCGGTGGTGGCGCAGGTATGGTAATGACGGCACAACCTATTGCCGACGCGATAAAGGCAGTTGACCCAGAGCATAAGGCAAGGCGCATTTTTATGTCGCCAAAAGGCAGAACATTTAATCAATCGGTAGTGTTTGAATATGGTAAATACGATAGGCTATTACTTCTTTGTGGGCACTACGAAGGTGTTGACCAAAGGGTTTTAGACCTCTTTATTGACGAAGAATTATCGCTTGGCGATTTTGTTTTAACGGGTGGCGAAATACCTGCTATGGCAGTTGTTGATGCAGTTGCAAGGTATGTAGACGGTGTTATCAATGCCGAAAGCCTAAAACAAGAAAGTTTTGCAAGTGGAATGCTTGAATATCCACACTATACCCGTCCACAAGAGTTTATGGGGCTTACCGTTCCCGAAGTTTTAAGGAGTGGCAACCACGCAGAAATAAACAAGTGGCGAGAAAATCAATCAAAGAAAATAACTAAAGAAAGAAGACCCGATTTACTTAATAAGGAATAGTATGCAACACTTACAATGGTTCCCGGGGCATATGACCAAAGCCGTTAGAATGATGGAAGACAGTTTAAAACTTGTTGACGGAGTTTTAATGGTTTTAGATGCGCGTGCGCCAAGGGCATCAATGAACAAAAAATTAGATAATCTTTTTAAGAACAAAAAGATACTCTATGTAATAAATAAATGCGACCTTGTAGCCGAAAAGGATATTTCGGCTGTGCTTGCCGATTTTAAAAGGGAAGGTCTAAACGCAATTGCAATATCTGCAATGAATAAGCGCACCGTTGACCTTTTATACGACAAGATTTTTGCGCTTTTAAAAGATAAACTTTTAAGGAACATAGAAAAGGGTGTGTTTAAGCCTATAAGAATAATGGTTGCAGGCATACCTAACACAGGTAAATCTACAATAATAAACGCCTTGTCTGGTGGCAAAAAAACCACCACGGGCAACAAAGCAGGGGTAACAAAAGGCAAACAATGGGTAAGGCTTAGAGAACTTGAACTTTTAGACACCCCAGGCACAATGCCACCTGCATTTGACAATCAAGAATACGCAAGGCATTTAGCCTATATAGGCAGTATGAATGATGCCAACTTAGATTTTGGCGACCTTGCATATGAACTAATTAAAGAACTAAAAGAAAAATACCCTAATCTATTAAAGGAAAAATACGGCATTGAAGATTTAGAAGTGGAAACACTTGAACTCTTTAACGCAATTTGCGTGCGCCGTGGCTTTTTGCTTAAAGGTGGCGATTACGATTACGATAGATGCGCTACTGCTATTATTGACGATTTACGAAAGGGCAGAATAGGAAAAATCATATTTGATTAGTATGGAACAAATTGATAAATTACAATATGAAAAGAAATATTTAGCCCAAGGCAAATCGCTTATTGCAGGGGTAGACGAAGTGGGTAGAGGTCCACTTGCAGGTCCTGTGGTATGCGCTTCGGTAATAATGCCACTTGATGATATAATTGATGGCGTTGACGATAGCAAAAAACTAACCGAAAAAAAGCGCGAAAACTTGGCTAAAATAATAAAAGAAAAGGCTTTAGCCTTTTCTATTTATGAAGTAAACGAAAATAGAATTGATGAAATAAATATTCTAAACGCCGTTAAAGAGTGTATGGTTGGCGCAGTAAAAGGGCTATCTATCAAGCCAGATATAACCTTAGTTGACGGCGTAGATACCCACCTACCTATCAATGCCGAATACATAGTTAAGGGCGACCTAAAAAGTTATACAATCGGTTGCGCTTCAATACTTGCCAAAGTTTATAGGGATAATTTAATGAAAGAGTTGGCAAATGAGTATCCCGAATACGGCTTTGAAAAGAACAAGGGTTATGGCAGTAAAACTCATATTGACAAAATTAAGGAGATAGGTCCTTGCAAGATACACCGAAGAACTTTCATAAAAAAATTTTGGGGAAAGTAGGCGAAAAGGGCGCAGAAAAGCACCTAAAAAAACTTGGCTATAAAATCCTTGAAAAAAACTTCACCACTAAAATAGGTGAAATTGATTTAATCGCGCTTGATGGCGAAACCTTAGTTTTTATAGAAGTAAAAACCCGTTCAAGTGAAAACTATGGCGCGCCCAGTCAAGCAGTAAATAAATTAAAACAAGAAAAATATTATTTGGTTGCCACCGAATACCTTAAAATGAAAGGGCTATTTGATAAAGAGTGCCGTTTTGATGTGGTGGAAGTAATTTTTGACCAAATAAATGTTATAAAAGATGCGTTTAGTAGGTAAAAACGCTTGCCAAACGCAAAAAAAGATGTTATTATAATATGGCTTTCGGGTGTTCCTCTTGGCAAAATAGCGAAATGAACACTTAGTTTATATGGAGGTAAAAGCAAATGAGCGCAATTATTGATGCAATTAACAAAGAAAACTTAAAAGAAAATATTCCCCAATTTAATGTTGGCGATACCGTTAAAGTAATGGTAAAGGTTATTGAAGGCGATAGAGAAAGATTACAAGCCTTTGAAGGAATAGTTATCGCAAGAAAGAACGGTGGAATTAGCGAAACTTTCACTGTAAGAAGATTATCTTTCGGTGTAGGCGTAGAAAAAACTTTCCCAATCCACTCACCAAAGGTTGCTGACATTCAAGTAATTCGTCGCGGTAAGGTTCGTCGTGCTAAACTTTACTATTTAAGAGCAAGAACCGGTAAGGCTGCAAGAGTTAAAGAAATCGCAAGATAATTTATTTTCAAAAGAAAAAAGGATTTGCAATTTAGCAAATCCTTTTATTTTTTTATAAAAAAGTTTGCGCAGGTTGTTCACTTTTTTTTCATTATAGTATATAATGTTTAGGAGTATGGATTTTAAGGTGGATATTTTTGTTCTTAAAAGGGAAGAAAAAAGATGATTGCAAAAGTTAAAAGTTACACTTTAATAGGTTTGGTTGGCGAAACCATTTTGGTAGAAACGGATGTTAATAACGGGCTTCCATCTTTTGATATCGTAGGTCTTGCCGACACGGCAGTTAAAGAATCAAAAGATAGGGTAAGGTCTGCTATCAAAAATAGTGGCAGGAAACTCCCCACCAAAAAAATAACTATTAACCTTGCACCTGCCGACATAAAAAAGGAAGGCTCTTTTTTAGACCTTGCGCTTGCAGTTTGTGTATTAACTGCCACCGAACAACTTTTACCAGCAAATAAAGATTATGTGTATCTTGGTGAACTTTCACTTGATGGAAGTTTAAGAAGAATTAACGGTGTGTTGCCTATAATAATTTCTGCCCTTAATCACGGTTACAAAAACTTTATTATCCCAAAAGATAATGTTAAAGAAGCGTCGTTTGTTGCAGGCGTAAATATTTATGGAGCAGAAAACTTAAAACAAGTAATATCCCATATTTCAGGCGAACAATTAATTGAGCCTGCACCCTTAACAGAGTTTAAGGTTGAAAAAAATAGAATTGTTAGTGGTAGCGATATATCTTTGGTAAAAGGTCAAAAGATGGCAAAGCGCGCATTAGAAGTTGCAGTATCTGGTGGCCACAACTTGCTTTTTGTAGGCGCACCAGGCACAGGCAAAACAATGCTTGCAAAATGCATACCAACCATTATGCCTGATATGACTTTTGAAGAAGCGCTTGAAACAACCAAAATCCATTCAGTATCAGGTCTTATTTGCGAAGAAGACGGAATTGTAAAAGAAAGGCCTTTCCGTAGCCCACACCACACGGCAACAATGGTTGCAATGACGGGTGGTGGCACTCACTCAAAACCAGGCGAAATAAGTTTAGCACACAACGGCGTTTTGTTTTTAGATGAGATGCCAGAATATACCCGTAGCACTTTAGAAAGTTTGCGCCAACCCTTAGAAGATAGGGTAATAAGCGTAAGCAGAGCAAACAGTAGGGTAACCTATCCCGCAAACTTTATGCTTTGTGGAAGTATGAACCCTTGCCCTTGTGGGAACTACGGTAGCGAAGAAAAAGAATGCACTTGCACCCCATCACAAATAGCAAAATATAAGGCAAGAATATCAGGTCCATTACTTGACAGAATAGATATTCAAGTTCAAGTAGATGATGTAAAATATACCGACCTAACGCGTGAAGAAGAAAACGAAACAAGCGAACAAGTAAAGCGCAGGGTAAATCGCACGCGCGCAATCCAAGAATCGCGTTTTAAGAATGATGGTATTCGCACAAACGCAGAAATGGGCGAAAGGCAATTAAAGAAGTATTGTAAACTTTCAAACGATTGTGAACTTGTTTTGAAAAACGCATACGAAACCTTAAAACTTTCACCAAGGGCGCGTAGCCGAATAATAAAAGTAGCAAGAACTATTGCCGATATGGAAGTTTACGAAGAAATACAAGTAAGCCACATTTTAGAGGCAATAAGTTATAGGCAAAATTAATGAGTAGTTTAAGTTTAGGTGAGCGCACTTTAATATGGCTTGATTCGTTTAGCGATATAGATAGAAAGAAAAAGGTCTATTTATTTGAACTATTAGAAGGCGCAACCGAAATTAAAAAAACTATACAAGATAGCCTTTCTGTATTAAAGGAAGTTTTAACCGAAAAGGAAATATCAAAAATACTTGATAGCGCAAATAATGTTTACTTTGAAAGTTTAATTTCTAACTTAGAAAAAAATGATGTAAAGGCTATAACCTATCTATCAAAAGGTTATCCAAAACCCCTTTTAGAGTTAAAAGACTATCCACTTGTAATTTACTGCAAAGGCAATTATAAATTGCTTAACGAAAGATTATTTTCGGTGGTAGGCAGTAGAAGAAGTTTGCCAGCATCAATAGAACTCACAAAAACCTTTTCTAAAACCCTTTCGGGTGCAGGCTTTACAATGGTTAGTGGCTATGCCGACGGTATTGATAAAACAGTTTTAGAAAGCGCATTAAATTGTGGCAGTTCCCCTATAAGCGTTGTTGCAGGTGGAATTGATGAAGCGATATCTGGCAGTATGGGTCAACTTTTAGAAAGGGTTGCAAAACAGGGCTTAATAATAAGCGAAAAGCCACTTAAAGTAAATCCAAAACCTTTTTACTTTCCACTTCGCAATAGGTTAATAGCAGTTCTTGGCGAAGGCTTGTTAGTTATAAACGGCAGTATGAATAGTGGTGTTAAATACACCTATCAGTATGCAACAGAGTATGGCAAAAAGGTTTTTGCTATTCCATACGGAGTAGGCATAGCAAGTGGAGAGATTACTAACCACATTATAAAACAAGGCGCAATGCTTGTAACAGAGCCCAGTGAAGTTCTTAAAGAATATTCGCTCAAAACGGAAACTCAAAAAAAAGAGATAGAACTTATAGGCATTGAAAAAGAAATATTTGAAATATTAAAAGAACGCCCCACCCACATAGAAGAAATGTGTGCAAGGCTAAACAAAGCAGTTTATGAGATAACACCCACATTGAGTATGCTTGAAATAAAGGGCATAATAGTCAAGGTCGGGGTAAATGTATATGGTAGACTCGTAAAAACGGAGGAATAAATGCAACTAATCATAGTAGAGTCGCCACACAAGGCGAAAACCATTGAAAAGTTTTTAAAAGGCGGATTTAAGGTAGATGCGTCTAAGGGTCATGTTCGCGATTTGCCAGTAAACTATATGGGCATCAATATCGCAAAGAACTTTGAGCCATACTATGTAATCAATGCCGATAAAAAAGATGACATCAAGCGCTTAACGGCATCTGCAAAGAAAGCAGAGCGCGTTTATCTTGCAACCGACCCGGATAGAGAGGGCGAAGCAATATCGTGGCACTTACAAGAAGTTTTGGGGCTTAGTGATAGCCAAGTAAACCGTATAGAGTTCAACGAAATAAGTGAACGCGCAGTTAAAAAGGCACTTGAAAACCCAAGAAAAATAGATAAAAACCTTGTAGACGCTCAACAAGCGCGCAGGGTTTTAGATAGAATAGTTGGTTATAGCATATCGCCTGCGGCAAGCGTAAGGCTTGGCGAAACTTTATCGGCAGGTAGAGTTCAATCGGTTGCGCTCCGTATGGTAGTTGATAGAGAACGCGAAATTGAAGCATTTGTTCCCGTGGAATACTGGAACTTAAAGGCTGATGTAGAGCCACAAGGCAAATCGGCATTTAAGGTGCTTTTGGTTGAAAAGGCAGGCAAGAAGTTTAAGCCTGCAAATAAAGAAGAAGCCGAAAGCGTAAAGAACGAACTTAGTTCAAGCGAATTTTTTGTTAAGAGTGTTAAGCGCGCATCAGTTAAATCACACGCGCCTGCACCATACATTACATCAACTTTGCAACAAGACGGTTCTATAAGATTAAACATAAGCGCGCCAAGGGTAATGCAAATAGCACAGCGCCTTTACGAAGGTGTTCAAACCCCAAACGGCAATATCGCGCTTATAACCTATATGAGAACAGACTCTGTAAGAATATCAACCGAAGCGCAAAAAGAAGCAAGGGAATATATTTTACAAACCTATGGCAAAGAGTTTGTTCCTGCTAAGCCAAACATATATAAAACCAAATCGGGCGCACAAGACGCGCACGAAGCAATTCGCCCTATTGATATCAACAAAACCCCTGAAAGTGTTAAGGGAATACTTGATGCCGAACAATTTAAACTTTATAAACTAATTTATGAACGCTTTATCGCATCACAAATGAGCGAAGCCATATACGATAGCGTAAGCGTAGAAGTAGGCGCAAAAGACTATGTGTTAAAAACAAGTGGTAAAACCTTAGTGTTTAAAGGGTATACTGCTGTTTACGACGATACTAAAAAGGAAGAAGATGATGAAAGTGGCAACGCAATGCTACCAAATCTTACCGATAACGAAAGGTTAAACCTTTTAGGTATTAAGAGTGAGCAAAAGTTCACCAAACCACCTATGCGCTACACCGAAGCAAGTTTAATAAAGAGTATGGAAGATAAGGGCATAGGCAGACCTTCAACCTATGCTACCATAATGGCAAAGTTAAGCGACAAAAAGCGCGAATATGTAAGAAAAGAAAAGAAGTATTTAGTGCCTAACCAAATCAGTTATGGCTTAATTGACTTCTTGGTAAAATACTTCCCCGATATTATGGATGTATCATTTACTGCGCGTATGGAAACTGCGCTTGACGATATAGGCGAAGGTGGAAAAGACTGGCATAAACTAATAGCCGATTTCTATCGCCCATTTGAAAATCAAGTTCAAAGGTCAAAGGTAACCGATAAACTTTGCGAAAAGTGTGGTGCGCCTATGATTATAAATAGTGGTAAATATGGCGCTTACTATGCTTGCTCAAATTACCCAACTTGCCAAAACATAAAGGCAGTAAACGAAAAGCAAGCAATCCCCACCGATAGAATATGCGAAAAGTGTGGTGGAATAATGGTTGAGCGCGAAGGTAAGTTTGGCAAGTTCTTTGCTTGTTCAAACTACCCAAGATGTAAAAACACCATTAGCACGGCTAATGTTGAAACTGTTGGCATTTGCCCAACTTGTGGCAAACCAACAAAAAAGATGATGAGTAAAGCGGGCAAAACCTTCTATGGTTGCACCGATTATCCAAAGTGCAAGTTTATGAGTTGGGATATTCCAACGGGCGAAAAGTGTCCTGAGTGTGGAAGTTATCTTATAGAAGTAGAAGGGCAAGTAAAATGCTCATCTAAAAAATGCAAATATATAAAGAAATAAAATGGAAAGTGTAAAGGTAATAGGCGCAGGGCTTGCAGGAGTAGAATGTGCGTTATATTTAGCAAACCACGGCGTAAAGGTAAAACTTTACGATATTAAACCAGTAAAACTAACGCCTGCGCATAGTAGCACAAACTTTGCCGAACTTGTTTGTTCAAACTCTCTAAAAAGCAACGATATATACGGCAACGCAGCAGGGCTACTTAAAGAAGAATTAAGGCTACTTGGCTCAAAAGTAATAGAAGTTGCCGATAGGGTAAAAGTTCCTGCGGGCAACGCATTAGCAGTAAATCGCGAAGCCTTTTCAAGTATTCTTACCGAAATGGTAAAATCAAACGAAAACATTACCTGTGTTTGCGAAGAAGTTTTAAGCGTAAATCAAGATGAGTGGACTATAATAGCCACAGGCCCGTTAACCACAGGCGCGCTTTACGATAATGTTTGTGAGTTAACGCTAAGTAAACTGCACTTCTTTGATGCATCTGCACCCATTGTTTCAAAAGAGAGTATTGATATGAACTCTGCCTTTGTTGGCGATAGATACGGCAAGGGTAATGGAGACCATATTAATTGCCCACTAAATAAAGAAGAATACGAAACATTTATAACCGAACTAACTAATGCAGAGCGCGCAAAACTTCACAACTTTGAGAAGAAGGAAGTGTTTGAAGGTTGTATGCCTATTGAAATAATGGCATCAAGGGGCAAAGACACTTTAAGGTTCGGCCCACTCAAACCCACAGGTCTTGACGACCCAAAAACAGGTAGATGGCCATATGCTTGCTTGCAACTTCGCCGTGAAGATGAAGAAGGCAGTATGTATAATTTAGTAGGCTTTCAAACAAACCTTACTTTTGGCGAACAAAAAAGGGTATTTGGATTAATACCTGCCCTTAAAAATGCAGAGTTTTTAAGGTATGGCGTAATGCATAGAAATACCTTTATCAATTCGCCAGAAATATTAAACGAAGACTATTCGCTTAAAACAAACGGCAAAATATTTTTTGCAGGTCAAATAACTGGTGTTGAAGGCTATGTAGAAAGCATAGGCTCTGGGCTAATGAGTGCTATATATTGCTTAAAGAAATTAAAAGGCGAAAAAATAAACCCTATCCCAAATGAAACGGTGTTAGGGGCGCTTGCAAAATATATCACCACTAAAAACTGTGATTTTGAGCCTATGAACGCAAACTTTGGTATCTTGCCAGCATTAAAGGAAAAGGTAAGAGATAAGGCTTTGAAAAAGAGATTGCAAGCCGAAAGAAGTTTAGAAACAGTAAAACAATTCGTTAAGGAGAATAGAATATGAGTCAATTTAAGGGGACTACCATTTGCGCAGTAAAGCGCAACGGAATAACTGCCATTGCAGGCGACGGACAAGTAACCCTTTCGGAATCGGTAATATTTAAGAACACCGCCGTAAAGGTAAGAAGAATATATAACGGTAGCGTAATTTTAGGCTTTGCAGGTAGCGTTGCAGATGCATTTACCCTAACCGAAAGGTTTGAAGAAATGCTTAACAAATACTCTGGCAACTTAATGCGTAGCGCAGTTGAACTTGCCGATTTATGGCGTAGTGATAAGGTTGCAAGAAAGTTAGAAGCAATGATGATTACTGCCGATAAAGATACCCTTTTAATAGTATCAGGCGGCGGAGAAGTTATTGAACCTGATGATGGAGTATGTGCAATCGGTAGTGGTGGAAACTATGCATTAGCAGCGGCGCGCGCGCTTAGTAAAGAAACCGATTACTCTGCAGAAGAAATAGCCAAAAAGGCTTTACAAATCGCAAGCGAAATATGTGTGTTCACTAACGGCAACATCACTTGCGAAACTATATAGGAGATAGCGTAATGGATTTAAGCCCAAAACAAATAGTAACCGAACTTGATAAATACATTATCGGTCAAACGGAAGCAAAAAAATCGGTGGCAATAGCACTTCGCAATAGATATAGAAGAAGCAAACTAACGCTTGCCGAAATGGAAGAAATAACCCCAAAGAACATAATAATGAAAGGTCCAACGGGCGTAGGTAAAACGGAAATTGCAAGAAGGCTTGCAAAACTTGTTGGCGCGCCTTTCGTAAAAATTGAAGCAACTAAATACACCGAAGTAGGCTATGTTGGTAGAGATGTAGAATCAATGATTCGCGATTTAGTTGAATGCGCTGTTCGTTTGGTTAAAGAAGAACGCTTTAAGAAAGTAATGGAAAAGGCAACTTCTATCGTTGATGATAGGCTTGTATCTGTGCTTATGGAAGTAAGGAAAATGGAAAAGGGCGAAACACCTGATAATATTTTCCGTCAAAACATACTAAACGGCTATAAGAACGGCTACTACGATAATGAAATGATAGAAATTGAAATAGTAGATAACCCTAAGCCTATGGAAATTATGCCAGGCGCAGGCGAAATAAGTATCGGCTCAATTTTTGGCGACTTTATGCCCAAAAAGAAGAAAAAGCGCAAACTCTCTGTTAAAGAAGCGCGCAAGATTTTAACCGAAGAAGAAGCCGATAAACTTATTGATAAAGATTCAGTTAACGAAGAAGCAATTCGCCGTGCCGAACAAGAAGGCATAATCTTTATTGACGAAATTGATAAAATAGGCTCAAAAGGTGGCAAAGGTGGCGGACAAGATGTTTCGCGTGAAGGTGTTCAACGCGACATATTGCCTATCGTTGAAGGTTGCACGGTAATGACTAAATACGGCGCAATTAAAACCGACTATATTTTATTTATAGCAGCAGGTGCTTTCCATGTAAGTAAGGTTAGCGATTTAATCCCCGAACTTCAAGGTAGGTTTCCTATTTTAGTAGAACTTCATAGTTTAACTAAAAAAGATTTTGTTGAAATACTAACCACCCCAAGAAACGCAATAACCTTGCAATACGCAACATTACTTGGTGTTGACGGGGTTGACTTAAAGTTTACCGACGAAGCCATTGAAGAAATAGCAGGCATTGCCGAAGTTATGAACCAAACAAGCGAAGATATCGGCGCAAGAAGATTGCATACCGTAATGGAAAATCTTTTAGAAGATGTTTCATTTAATGCTGATGGCGAACAAAAAGAAGTTGTAATTGATAAAAAGTTCGTAATGGAAAAACTTGGCGTAGAAAAGAAAAGTAAAGACCTTAAAAAATATATACTCTAAAATAAAGGAAGAATAAAATGATTTGCGTTCCAAAAGGCACAAAAGATATTTTACCTGAAGATAGTTTTAAGTGGCAATATATAGAAAGCACGGCAAGGGAAGTAGCCAAAGTATTCGGTGTTAAAGAAATTAAAACACCTACCTTTGAACATACCGAAGTGTTTGAGCGTGGCGTAGGCGACACTACCGACATAGTTAATAAAGAAATGTATACCTTTTTAGATAAAGGTGGCAGAAGTATGACCTTAAAGCCAGAAGGCACGGCAGGTGTAGCAAGGGCGTTTATAGAAAACGGACTTAGTAACTCTGCTCTACCATTAAAGTTATACTACATAACTTCTTGTTTTCGCTATGAAAGGCCACAAGCAGGCAGGTTAAGAGAGTTCCATCAATTTGGTGTAGAGTTTTTGGGCGCAGATACCCCTGAAATTGATGCAGAGGCAATACTCTTAGCAAAAACTTTTTTTGATAGGTTAGGCATAGGCAACTTAACCCTTTACCTAAACAGTATAGGCTGTAAAGATTGCCGAATTAAATACCAAACTGCGCTTAAAGAATACTATCAAAAAAACATTGATAATCTTTGCCCACTCTGCAAAGAGCGTTTGGCAAAGAACCCTATGCGTATTTTAGACTGCAAAAATGAAACTTGCAAAAACCTAAACGAAAACGCACCCAAGATTTTAGATTACTTGTGTGATGATTGTAACACCCACTTTTCACGCGTTCAAGAACTATTAAAAATTAGTGGCGTAGAATATAAAATCAACCCTGAAATCGTTAGGGGGCTTGACTACTATACAAGAACTGTTTTTGAGTTTGTTTCTAACAACATAGGTGCTCAAGGCACAGTTTGTGGTGGTGGTAGATACGACGGGCTTATATCGCAACTTGGTGGCAACGAAATACCAGGCATAGGCTTTGCGCTTGGTATTGAAAGGCTACTATTACTTATGGATAACATAGGCGCGTTTGTAGGCGAAAACCCCGTGCCCGAAGTATATTTTGCAACTATGGGAGAAAAGGCAATTAGCAAGGCATTTGAACTTGCCACACTTTTAAGGGCAAACGGAATTATTTGCGACCTTGACTTAAAAGGCAGGGGCATTAAAGCACAGTTTAAGTATGCCGATAAAATAGGCGCAAAAAAGGTTGCCGTTATAGGCGAAAGCGAACTTGAAAAGGGTGTAGTTAAACTTAAAGATATGGGTAGTGGCAACGAAGAAGAATTAAACTTTGATGAGTTTGCCAAAAAAATAATAAATAAGTAATGATAGAAATAGGCGAAGTAAAAGAAACGAAAGGAAATATTGCAACAGTTATCGTAAACAAAAAAGATGAGTGTTCTAAATGTGGGCTATGCGCCTTCCCTAAAAATGCAAGTAGCATAGAAATTAGGTGCTATAACGAAGTAGATGCTAAAAAAGGCGACTTGGTAGAGATTGAAAAAAAAGAAAGTGGCAAACTTTTAGGCGCGCTTTTAGTGTTTTTAGTTCCCTTGCTTTTAATAGGTGTTGCAGTATTAATAGGATTATTAGCCATAGGTAACGAACTATTTATTCCACTAATAGCAGTAGGCTTAATAGTAATATGGTTTGTAGTTTTAGGTTTAATTGATAAAAAACTAAAAACATTAAAAAGTTTCACATCAAAAATCCTTTCTATAAAAACAAAAGCAGAACAAAATTAAAAAAATAATAAGTAGATATATAGGAGAAACACAAATGATTGATTTAAGCGTTTTGAAAACCAGCGACCCCGAACTTTACGAAGGATTGCAACTTGAACTCAAAAGGCAAAGAGATAACATTGAACTTATCGCAAGCGAAAACTTCGTAAGTGAAAGTGTTATGACGGCAGTAGGTAGCCACCTTACCAACAAGTATGCAGAAGGCTATCCCGAACACCGTTACTATGGTGGTTGTCAATATGTAGATATTGCCGAAACCTTGGCAATTGAACGCGCAAAGAAACTTTTCGGTGCAGACCACGCCAATGTTCAACCACATAGTGGCGCAAACGCAAACTTTGCAGTATACTTTGCAGTTTTAAACCCAGGCGATACCATTATGGGTATGAGCTTAGCGCACGGTGGTCACTTAACCCACGGTAGCCCTGTAACCGTATCAGGTAAATATTTCAACGCAGTAGGCTATGGCGTTAAAGAAGAAACTGGCACAATTGACTATGACGATTTGGAAGAAAAAGTTTTAGAAGTAAAACCTAAAATCTTAGTATGTGGCGCAAGCGCATATCCAAGAGTTTTTGATTTCAAGAGAATTAGAGAAATCTGTGATAAAGTTGGCGCATATATGATGGTTGATATCGCTCACATTGCAGGTCTTGTAGCAACGGGATTGCACCCAAGCCCCGTTCCTTATGCAGACTTTGTTACTACCACCACTCATAAAACTTTAAGAGGTCCTCGTGGCGGTATGATTTTATGCAAAGAACAATACGCTAAAATCATTGATAAAGCAGTATTCCCAGGCACTCAAGGTGGTCCATTAATGCATGTAATAGCAGGTAAGGCAGCAGCCTTTGGCGAAGCATTAAAGCCAGAGTTTAAGGCATATCAAGAACAAATCTTAAAGAACGCAAAAGCAATGAGCGAAAAGTTCTTAGAACTTGGTGTAAACCTTGTTTCAGGTGGAACTGATAACCACTTAATGCTTTTAGACCTTTCTGATAAAGACATTACTGGTAAAGACTTAGAAAATATGCTTGATGAAGTAAACATTACTGTAAACAAGAACGCAATCCCATTTGACAAACAAAAACCATTTGTAACAAGTGGTGTTCGTATCGGCACGCCAAGTATCACTTCTCGTGGATTTAAGGAAGAAGACTGCGAAAAGGTTGCAGAACTCATCACCAAAATCATTAACGAAAAAGAAAGCGCATTTGATTATGTTCGCCAAGAAGTTAAAAAACTTATTGAAAAATACCCACTCTATGAAGGAGTAATTGTATGACCTACGATTCGGCACTTTCCCTATTAGAAACGGAAATAGCCATAAAATATATTAAAGACTATTTTGAATTAGAACTTGCAAAGGCGCTAAACTTAACAAGAGTATCTGCGCCCTTGTTCGTGTTTCCTGAAACAGGCTTAAACGATAACTTAAACGGCTTTGAAAGGGCAGTTAGGTTTGATGTTTTAGATATGAAAAAGGAAGTTGAAATAGTTCAATCGCTTGCAAAGTGGAAAAGAATGGCACTTGCAAAATACGGATTTAGCGAAGGCACAGGTTTATATACCGATATGAACGCAATCCGTCGTGATGAAACTTTAGATGCACTTCACTCAGTTTATGTTGACCAATGGGACTGGGAAAAGATTATAAATAAAGAAGAGCGCACCTTTTCATACCTTAAAAAAACCGTAAACAAAATATACAAGGTATTCGTAAAACTTTCAAAGGCGCTTGCTAAAAAGTATCCATTACTAAAACACGATTTGCCTGAAAAAATCACCTTTGTTTCTACAAGCGAACTTGAAAAACTCTATCCAGACTTATCAAGAAAAGAGCGCGAAAACGCAATAACCAAAAAGTATGGCGCAGTATTCTTACATAAAATCGGTTGGAACTTAAAAGATGGCAAGCCCCACGACGGCAGAGCCGCCGATTATGACGACTGGAAACTTAACGGCGATATTTTATTATGGTATGAGCCATTAAATGTTGCCTTTGAAGTATCGTCAATGGGCGTTAGGGTAGACGGCATAAGTTTAATTAAACAATTAAAGCAAAAGGGTGAACTTTCTAAACTTGAAAACCCATATTGCAAAGATGTTTTAGAAGGCAATATCCCACTTACCATAGGTGGTGGTATAGGTCAATCAAGGCTATGTATGTATTTCTTAAACAAAATGCATATAGGCGAAGTTCAATCATCAGTTTGGCCTGAAAGTATGATAAAAGAAAACCTTGAAAAAGGAATAGTATTACTTTAATGAATTCGTTTGAAAGGGTAAAAGGATTAATAGGCGAAAGCGCGCTAAATAAACTACAAAACTCACATATAGCCGTGTTTGGCGTTGGTGGTGTTGGTGGTAGCGCATTAGAAGCGCTTGTTAGAAGTGGCGTTGGAATTATTACGATAGTAGATAACGATACCGTTAGCGAAAGCAATATAAATAGGCAAATTATTGCCAACATAAACACGGTAGGCAAGTTAAAAACTGAAGTGTGGGAAAATCGCCTAAAAGAAATTAACCCTAATGTAAAAGTAAATGCCATAAACCTATTTTATTTGCCCGAAACGGCAGATAAAATAGACCTATCAGCCTTTGATTATGTAATTGATGCCGTTGATACGGTTTCGGCAAAAATAGCCCTTATAGAGCGCGCTAAGGCCTTAAATGTGCCTATTATATCTTCAATGGGCACGGCAGGTAAATTAAACCCTACTTGCTTAAAGGTTGCTTTTATTAAAGATACATCAGGTTGCCCACTTGCAAAGGTTGTGAGAAAGCAACTTAAAGATAGGGGAATAACGGATGTAAAAGTAGTTTATTCAACCGAAAAGGCTTTTGGCGAAATAAATACAAATGGGTCTAAAAATGTTCCATCTTCAATGACTTTTGTGCCTAATACTGCAGGGCTAATAATAGCAAGCGAAGTGGTAAAAGATTTAACGGCAGGTTTAATATGAAATATCTAATTTGCGCTGACCTACACGGCTCAGCATACTATGCAAATAAACTTATAGAAGTTTTTAATAACGAAAAGGTAGATTTGCTTATATTACTTGGTGATGTGTATAATCACGGTCCAAGAAATCCACTTCCCAAAGATTATGCGCCAATGACAGTTGCCGATATTTTGAACGGCATAAAAGATAAACTATTAGTTATTAAAGGCAACTGCGATAGCGAAGTAGATACAATGATATCAAAGTTTGATTTTTTAAGTAGTTCAGTTATTATTGATAATGGCAAAAAGGTATTTTTAACTCACGGCCATATCTATAATAAAGATGAAAAGCCAAAAACTAACTTTGACGCAGTTATATATGGCCACTTCCACACAGGTTTTGTTGAAAAAATTGACAGCACCGTGTATGCAAACTGTGGTTCGTTATCTCTGCCAAAAGGTGGCACACCAAATAGTTATATAACCTTAGAAAACGGTGTGCTTGAATTAAAAAACATAAACGGCGAAATCATTGAAACAATTAAACTATAATTATTAACAAAACAAAATAGCCCTTGGCGATTGCCAAGGGCTTTTAATTTATAAATTATTATAATTTATGTATGCACTTTTTGGGGCATTTGTCTGCACATATTCCACAACCCGTGCATTTAGAGTAATCAATAACTGCTAAATTATCTTGCATAGTAATTGCACCATTTGGGCAGTTTTTAGCTCAAAGCCCACAACCGATACAACCTACTTGGCAGTTTGCCATAGTTTCTTTGCCACGGCATTTAGTAGAGCAAGCCACAAACACTTTAGCAGACCTTGGAATAAACTCAATAAGGTTTTTAGGGCAACTCCTAACACAAAGTCCACACGCCTCACAAAGTTCCTTTTCAATGGTAGCAACGCCGTTTATAACCTTAACTGCTCCGTCGGGGCAAGCACCCACGCAAGAGCCATCACCAAGGCAACCTTCGGGGCAACACTTTTTGCCGTTTTGAAGCCTTATTTGAGAGGCACAGTCTTTATTTCCAATATAGTCAAACTTGTCTTTACATTTGTTTCCACCTGCGCATTTAACTACTGCAAAGGTTGGCTCACTATCATTAAAGGGGATACCTAATATTTCAGCGATTTTGGCTTTGCCTTCGTTAGAAGTAGGGCCACAACCACAAAGTTCAGCCTTGCCTTCTGCAAGTGCTTTAGCAAAGTCGGCACAACCTGCATAGCCACAACCACCACAGTTAGCACCGGCAAGGTTTTCGGCAATAGCCGCTATTTTTTCATCTTCTTTAACAAAGCAAAGTTTAGAAACTAAAACTATAAGGATTGCAAACACTATTGCTATAACGGCAACGATAGCAAGCACTATACCAACCGTTCCCCAGTTAACAGGGGCTAATAACGAATAAAACATATCTACCTCCTTAAATCAATGCGAACACATAGAACGCCATAGCGATAAAGCAAGCGCAAATCATAGCGATAGGGAAACCTTTAAGTGGTTTAGCGATAGGAAGTTTTGCAACTCTTTCGCGAAGTCCACTCATCACCACGATAGCAAGCGTAAAGCCCAAGCCCGCAAATAAGCCGTAAAGCACGGCATAACCAAGGTTCATAGAAGTAATGCCAAGAAGCCCAATCATTTGCGCTTCGTCAATAACAAGTTCTGCAACGCCTAAAACTGCACAGTTGGTAGTAATTAAGGGAAGATAAATACCCATAGCGTTGTAAAGTGTTGGCGAAAACTTTTTAAGTGCCATTTCAATCATTTGCACAATGGCTGCAATAATGAATATGAACACTATAATTTCCAAGAACTCAATTCCAAGTGGAACTAAAATCAAGGTGTAAATGGGGTAGGTGATAAGGCAGGTAATAGCCATAACAAAGGTAACTGCAAGGCCCATACCAAGCGCGCTTTTCATATCTTTACTAACGCCAAGGAAGGGGCAAATACCAAGGAATTGAACTACTACGAAGTTGTTAATAAAAACTGCCGAAACTATAATCAAAATAAGTTCTGCCATAATTATTTCACCTCCGTATTAGAAGAAGTGTATGCAGTAGCAAGAGCAAACTCTTTTCTCTTTTTATTTTTAGAAATAATGTTTTCAATCAAACAAAATATTGCAATAAATATCGCATATGTAAAGAACGCGCCTGCGCTTGAAGCAAAGAAAGCAATTTGGAAATCCCAAAGTTTAACACCAAAAATTGCGCCTGCACCAAGTATTTCTCTAACAGCGCCCATAAGTGTAAGAGCAACAGTAAATCCAAGACCCATAAACAATCCGTCTGCAGCAGATGCTAAAACGGGGTTTTTGCTTGCGAAACTTTCTGCCCTTGCTAAAATAACACAGTTAACAACTATAAGTGGTAGATAAAGCCCAAGCGAATCATAAAGGTCGGGCATAAACTTTTCAAGCACTAATCTAACTATGGTAACAAATGTTGCAATAATAAGAACAAATGCAGGAATACGCACTTGCGACGGAATAGCCTTTCTTAAAAGCGAAACCAACACATTACTGCAAATCAAAACGAAAGTAACCGCAAGGCCCATACCGATACCGTTCATTGCAAGAGTGGTAAGAGCAAGGGTAGGGCAAGTTCCAAGCACAAGTTTAAGAGTGGGGTTTTGTTTAACAACACCATCAACGGCAATTTTTTTGAAATTAGTTTTCATTAGTTAGTCCCCCAACAATAATCAATAACGCAGTTAACAGCATTGTTTCCCGCATTTGCACTATAAGTTGCACCAGATACAGGGTTAAGAATATTAGCCGTATCTTTTTGGTTGCCAGTAAATACCTTTCCGTTCTTGTAATCTTCGGTAACATCATCAAGTGTAAACCTGTTATAGAAATCGCCACCGATTTTACTCATAAGCGTTTGCTTATCACTACTTTGTAAAATAACCTTGTCAATTTTAATAGGCAAGTTGTTTTCAAAAACTACCTTAACCCATAAGGTAATCGTTCCGCCCTTGTAACCATTATTGCCTTGGGCTTGGAAAACCATATCAAAACTTTCGCCGTTAACATTAACTTTATAAATCTTTTGAAGTTCGCCATAGTTTGATGTGATAGGGCTACTTTTAGAAGCGTCGTCGCTATCAATATCAACAATAATGTTTTCTGCGCTAACTTCAACGGGCGCGCCGTAAATCTTTGCCATAGCCCTTGAAGTGCGTTCTTCTGGGGAAACATAAAGCAAATTAGAAAGTATTGTAAGCAATCCACCCGAAATCAAAGCGATAGCAAGTAAACACGAAATGCACCTAAACCAAATAGACTTAAAGAAACTCATAATTATTTAGCCTCCTTATTCTTTTTGGGTTTTGCATAGCCAAAGGGCTTGGGGTATACAAACTTATCAATGATAGGCACAAACAAGTTCATTAATAGAATAGCAAACGAAACAGTTTCCATATGCGTTGCTTGCCTTAGCCCTGCGGTAATTAAACCAAGTAAAACGAAGTATATGTATTGACCAGTTTTGGTGTTTGGAGTGGTAACATAATCGGTTGCCATAAAGAATGCGCCAAGTATTAAACCGCCAGAAAGTATTGATGGCAAGAAATACTCAAAGTTAAATCCGTTAAGGCAAACAGTAAATAAACCACAAACTGCCACATAAACAAGTGGTAAACCTATATCAATAATACCAACTATTGCTAAATAGATAGCGCCAACAAGCAATGCAATTTTGCAAGTTTCACCGATACAACCAGAAAGCCCAGTTCCTAAAAGTAAATCCCAGTTAGAAAGGTTAGGAAGTATTCCGCCTTTAGCATCTAAAAGGTTAGCAAGCACAGTTGCTTCGGTAGATAAAGTTCCACCGGTAATAGAGCCGATTGATGGAGCGACCCAAGCAGTAACAACCGTTTGGAAAGACATAAATATAAAT